>VYEH01000104.1 GCA_009843005.1 Pseudomonadota bacterium
GTTCGAAGCGGAGACACATTCCGGCGATGACTTCTCCCTGAACCTTCGACGAAGTCGGTAAGTTCTGCTGGAGGCATTCGAGATCGCCGACGAAGTTGCAATTTCCCGGGGCGACTACCAGTTCGACAGCATCGGGATCGAAGTCGGTGGCGCCAATGAACGCTCGCTCGCCCCGGAGTTGCGACTGGAGGCAGGCGATTTCTACAACGGTGAGATATTCTCCGCCGAAGCCAGCCTCGACTGGCGCCCGAACGAGCACCTGTTCCTGGGTCTGGGCTACGAGTACAACGACGTCGAACTGCCCGAAGGAGCCTTCGTCACGAGACTGATGCAGGTCCAGGCGAACTATGCTTTCGATGTCCGCTGGTCCTGGGTGAATCTGATCCAGTACGACAACGAGTCGGATTCGGTCGGAATCAACAGCCGGCTGCGGTGGAATCCCCGCGCGGGCAGAGACCTCTTCATCGTCGTGAACCACGGCTTCGACGCGAGCAACGACATTTCTCGTCTGCGCTCCACCGATTCGAGCCTGTCAATCAAGTACACGCAGACGTTCCGACTCTGAGCCGGGCCTCCGGCATTCCGTCGTCTGGGTGGCGGCAGGCGCTCGACGCATTGTCTAATCCCCAGCGCTGGTCTACGATCAATTCAGACAAGAAACCGGGACCGCGATCGTGACGACAACGAGAAGAACATTCATCAAGGAAGCTGCGGTGCTGTCATCGGCATCCGTACTGGCGGGAAAAGGGATAATGCGGGGTGCCGGGGCGCAGACGCCCGATTATCGGCGCATCGCGGTGGAGGAAATCTACTGCCCGCCGGAAGTGATGGAGGCGTCCATCAGTGCCATCAACGCCGATCCGGATCTAGAACCGAATTTTCTGGGGAATTTCAGTCCCGACAACGCGCGTTTTGTCAACGGACGGATCATCGAGCGCCTGCAGGACATCGGCGAGGAACGCCTTCGGGCGATGGACGAAGGCGGTATCGACAAGGTGCTGCTCAGCAACTGGGCACCCGGCGTGCAACTCTTTGAAACCGAGGAGGCCAGGGAATTGGCGGCGGTCTCCAACGACCGGATGGCCGAGGCAGTCCGCACGCACCCGGACCGCTACGCGGGCATGATCACGATCGCGCCCCAGGACCCGGAAGCGGCGGGATTGGAAATCGAGCGCGGCATCTCGCTGGGGCTCACTGGAGTCCTGATCAATTCGCATACCCACGACGAGTACCTGGACGACCCGAAGTTCTGGTCCATCTTCGAGGTCTGCGAGGCCCGGAACATGCCCATCTACCTGCACCCGCGGGTGCCGGCTCCGCAAATGTTTCAGGCATTCTCCGAATACAACATGCACGGCGCCATGTGGGGGTTCGCCATCGAAGCCTCGACCCACGCGCTGCGACTGATCGGCGCCGGCGTATTCGACCGGTTCCCGAACCTGACACTCGTCCTCGGCCACATGGGTGAAGGCCTGCCATTCTGGCTCTACCGGCTCGACACCACGTCCGCCGGGTACGTGGGCCGAACGATCAACAGGCCTCCCAGCGAATACGTGCGCGAGAACATGCTGATCACGACCAGCGGCATGGGGTGGGACCCCGCGCTCCTGCTGAGTCATTCCGTGCTGGGAGCCGAAAACATCATGTTCGCCGTCGACTATCCCTTCGGAAACTATGCCCGGGATACGGCCTGGTTCGATGCCATCGACCTGCCGGAAGCCGACAAGCGGCTGATCTACAGCGGCAACGCGGAGCGCATCTATGCCCTGAGCTAGCTCGGGTATTGCATCAGCAGCCGATTTTGGTGTGAAGTCTGAGTGATTTCAGGGATCCGGCGGATCACGGGTCGGTGGCAATGTCCTTAAGCTTTACGCCTCTACCCTACTGCGAATCTCCCGGCGCCGGCGCGGAAGGATCGATCGAAGCCAGATAGGCAACGATATTGGTCATGTCGTCAAGAGTCAGGTTCGCGATGGTCGGTTGCATCAGTTGTGCAGCGACACCCTTCCTGGTCCCCTGCTTGAAGTCGTATAGCTGCCGCATCAGGTAGCTGGGCGAGCGGCCGGCGATACCGGGAATCACGGCGAGACCCATGAGGTCATGTCCGTGACAGATAGCACACTGAACGGTCTTTCCGTCACCGCCAGTGGTCACGAGTTCCTCTCCCTTGGCAATGCTCCCCACGGGCACATAAACATTAAAGCCCATGCGCGGATTTCGAAGATAATCCGCCTGATAGGTATCGATGGGAGTCTCGACAATGCGCCCGTCCAGAGGCTCTTCCGGCTCCGTCCCCACCGCGAAAAACATGTTGTTGTCCGGATTCAGATACATCTCCGGAATCAAATCCGCCTCCATTACGAAATACCGGCGCGTCGTCCAGGGTACGGCGGCCCAAAACTCTGAAGATTCCTGAATCTCTTCCTCGGTCATCGCCCGAGCCATCCTGATCATGTTTGGCGTGTTCGGCTTTCTCGGGTCCGCGCTGTAACGCAAGCCATTACGCATATCACGCAATTGCTGAACCAGGTACGCAGCCGGCTTTCCCGCAACGGGTGCGTTCGAGGGACGTCCTTTGCCGTTGGGCAGATGGCAGGACCCACAGGCCCAATCCGGCGCTCCCCCCTGGAGAGCGTCGGGTCCGTACTTGATGATGTCTGCCATGGGAGGGTAGTCGCTCGGGAACCAGTCGATCACATCCTGGGCATGACGAATCTCCTGGCGAGAGTAAGTGGCGCTGCTTCCCTCCAGCTTAAGCGGTCTGCTTAACTCTTCTGCATCCTCTCCCGGTTGGAGCGCCCTGTTCCCCGGCGTCGGAATCGGTGGCCGATCACCTGGCTGAGGCTGAGTGTCATAGCCGTACGCCCACTCGGGTATGGGCGCCCACAACGACAGGGACTCGTCTGTCTGAGACTGAATTACCGGTACCCCCGTGGCAATCAATAAACTGCAAATGAAGGCTACGCTGATTATCCTTTTCAATTCTTGTCTCTTGAAATCAATAGTCTTCCATCAACTGACGGCCTACTCCATCACCGCTGAAATAGGCTGCTGCGCCTCCCGGAATGCCACTGATTCCTCGGGGGTAGGGACGCCCTGCTCCACAGCACGTTAACTCACGTCAGTCTGCCGACTGGCCGCTGCCGATTCTCGGGAGCGGAATCATAGCGGGGGTCGATGCCTGGTAGTCCCTGTAGCCGGGATACTTTGCCGCCGAGATCGATTCGGTGAGCCTCAACGACGGAATGAACAGCACCGTGAGCAGAATGAATCCCAGGCCCGTCCAGTGGAGCCACTGGCCGGACGCGGCGACGGCGAAAAGGTAGAAGGTCCACCACATTCCCAGCTCGCAGAAATAGTTCGGGTGCCGGCTGTAGCGGAACAGGCCGGTGGTGAGGAACGGATCAACGACGTCCTCACCCATCGCCAATCGCCTCTTCTTGTCCTGCTGAAACCGCCACATCTGCTCGTCGGCCAGGGATTCGAATACCAGGAACACCAGGAACAGGGCAGCGGCTACCGCATCGAGCCAGTTCAAGGGCACCTGCTGCCATGTCCACGCCTGGTGTATGGGTGAGGTGAACAGCCAGATCAGCAGCATTTGCGCCGGCGCGATAAAGACGATGTTGAGCACCTGAAACCCCACCGGCCCCATTTGCTTGCGTACCTCGTCCCAGCGGTAATCCTCGCCGCCCTTCCAGTAGCCGCCCTTACGGACGAAGTTGTATGTCAGCCGCACCGACCAGAGGACCACGAGCGCCGTCATGAGATTCACTCGTGCGGAGTCGAAACCGACGACATAGGCCACCATGAGGCAGTAAATCGCGGGACAGATGGACCATGCACGGTCCACCCAGGACACCTCCCGCGTAATGACAGACAGCAGCCAGATGGCGGCCGCAAGAACGATGCACAGATCCAGCGCGGCGCCATATGGCATGCCGGTGAGCGGGTGATTGAAAATGTTCAGCGCCGTCATACCTGTGGACTCCTCGGAGTGGGCATTCTAAACGGGGGCGGCGGCCGGATTCGACAAATTCGACCGAAGAACGATCAGAACCGGAACGTACGGCTGTACTTCACCGTGAATTCGGACCGCCTTGAGTGCACGCCGGAAAAGGCGTGCAGGGCGTCAAAGTCATGGTTCAGGACCACGTAGAGGTCCTCCCCGGCGCGGGGGTTCCAGCGCAAGCGGCTGTTGATGCCGATGCTGTGCGACAGGTTGTCGTACTGGATCAGGTTGACCCACGACCACTTGACGTTGAACGCCAGATTGGTCCGCAACTGAACGAGGCGGGTCACGAAGTGGCTGTGATCCAGCACCACGTCGTTGTATTGGAAATCGATTCCGGCGT
>VYEH01000046.1 GCA_009843005.1 Pseudomonadota bacterium
GTCGCCGACCGCGTCGATGCTTGCGCCGCTGCCGACATCCCGGCTGGCGATCACAGCACGATCTCCGGTCGCAATATAGATTTCATCGATCGAGGCGTTATCGACAATGGAAACGAAAGCGCGGTCATTTTCCATGTCCAGAGCCATTGCGACCGGAAAACCCATTCGTTCACCGACACCGACAATCGAGTCCGACACGATGCGCCGGTCCCCTGTGTCAAGATCGACTGCCAGCAATGCCGCTTCATCAGCGTCCAATACGTACGCCGTTCGTCGAGCCAGGTCCAGTTCGATGTCGACGATGACGCCAAGTGGCGGGCCCGTTCCGCGCTCCGCGCCGGAGACGACGGTGGGAATTTCTCCCGAAAAATCGATTGCGAACAGCCTGCCGGCCCTGGAATCTCCAACAGCGTAATAGGCCACAGTTTCCTGGACGTCCACGGCCAGTGCCACGGCCGCAGGCGCAGCGGTACCGGCAGGGTCGCTTTCGCCGAACAGGAGCTGCCTGTCTCCGGTCGCCAAGTCGAATTCAACCCCCATGGCCACTCTATGGCCCGCGGCGAACAACCTGAATGGATCGGTGCTCACGGCCAGCCCCGCCGCCGATCGGAGATGGACTCCATCTCCGACACCCTGGTCGGCCAGCAAGGTGCGGTTTCCCGTACCGGTCTCGACGCCGAACACGCTGCCAAGATGGTTGTCCGCTACAATCAGCCGTTCATTGGCTTCGTCGAGGGCCACGGCTCGCGGACCGTACAAGGTCGGCCCCGTACCCAGTGGTGGGCCTTGTGACGGGTACGTCCCAGGATTCGATACCATGCTGTGATAGCCATTGGAAAGCGTGATGCTGACGACCGTCGGGATGCGGCTGTTTACGATATAGGCGGTTCCGTTGTGCATGGCAAGATCGTCGTAGTAGACCGGAAACGGCGCCGGCCGAAATGTCCTGCCCAACAGGCGCGTTGCCCGCCCCGTGTTCAGATCGATTCCATAGCCTTCGAGGCTCGATCCGTCGGCAATGATTGCACGGTTGAATGTCAAGTCCAGGTCAAAAACCGTCACCCGTGGCAAGTGGGCAATCGCACCCATGCCGGGACCGCTTACCTGAGTCTGCACACCGGTCACCGGGTCGATTCTGGTCAGTGTGAAGTTTTGGGATTCTCTGTCTGCAACCACCACCGTTCGATCGACTGGATCGAAGGCGACCCGCGCCCTGCGGAGCGATTCCATTAGTTTCGATCGCTCGCCGTTCGCCAAGTCAATTTCGAGTACCGCGCTCTGCGCCTCGTCCACTACGTAAGCTCGATTTCTCGTCGCATCCAGTGCCAGTGAGACGGGTTGGAAGAGCGGTACGCCGCTACCGACAAAAGCGCCGGACAGCATTTCGCGCCAACCGTCCGCCAAGTCGATGGACACGACGGACGCGGTATCTCGATCTATCGCCACGACCCGGCCGCGCGACGCGTCCAACTGCATATCCACGATCAATGCCAGGTCCGGTTGGCGGGAGAGCGCAAGCGATCGCCGCGTCGATCCCCTGTCCGGGTGCGTCGCGGTCACTTCGATTATCGCATTGGCGCCCTGAGTGGTCAGCGGCACGTCGGGCACAACGAAATGGCCCCGACCGTCGATGTCAGCCGACTCCTGTGTGGTCCCGGTTGCCACCGTCACCGACATTTCTGCAAATTCCGAATGGTTCAGGTACCCGGAAACGGTAACGCTGGAAGAATTGTAGGCGGCATGGGCCAGGGGAAAGCTGATTGCCAGCGCGTCCTCGGGGAGCGTCTGTGCAACCGGTCCGGTGACGACGCCACCGGGTTGCGCGCCGGGACCGGACGTACCCGAGCCACCGCCACCGCACCCGCCTGCCACCGCAAGAACGACAATCAACACGTACCTGTCAGCGTTCGTATGCATTGATTTCAATATATCCGTGCGCGCAAACAGAAAGAGCGCCCAGCGTGTGTGGGCGACTGGTACGGTTTGCGAGTCGGATTTCCAATCGCCTACCGCATCGACCGTGATCTCTCGTTCAATAAATCAGTCGAAGATCGTCCGCTCGTCCGGACGCAGGTTGTTCGCGCCGGCCAGCTCGATGCAGCCGTACGGCGTGAAGGGCTGGTCCGTGCGGGCCAGCTTGATCTCGCCCTGTAACGGGGCTCGCCAGAACTTCGGGTCCAGCGCCGTGAACGACACGATCAGCCGATCCGTCTCGGGATCGTGGGCGACCCGCTCCACCACCTGCAGAGCATCGCTGTTGATGACGCCGCGGAACAGCTCGAAGCTCCTGAATCCGCGGGTATGGACCACCAGCGTGGGACCGTCCCAGTAGCCGATGGAGTGGCCCAGGACGGAGGGCTCGATGTCTTCAGGGTGCTCGGACTGGTCCATGTGAATGGTGCGGACCATGTCCATGTAGCCGTAGACCCAGCGCAGTCGGTCGTCGCCCACGGGCACGAATTCGTTCACCAGCGCGTGGTGCTGCATGCCGTGTAATACCGACGCCTGGCAACTGATGTCGGGGCTGTCGAACGCCGGGTCGTAGGTGTCGGCGAAGGCCTGGCCCGCCTCGGTGTAGTCCACCTGGTAGCGGGTGCCCATGAATCGCGGCATGGGCATCTGCGCGGCGTCGGCGTTCATCTGGCCGCCCATGCCCGCCATCAGACAGCCCATCCCCATCATCTGCCCGCCCAACGACCTCATCGAGGACTTTAGTTCCGATGCGTCGACCCCGGGCGGCAGGCCGTCGGGGAGCATGCCCGTGAAGGCCACCCAGGTGCCGAACATACCTTCGGTGGGGATCTCCACCGGTTCGCGCTCGACCGCCTCCCGGGAGGATTCCGCGATGACCCGGGATGACACCTCCGCGGACCCGACTACGGCGGCCATGAGCGCTTCCCCGGGGACGTAGTCCGAATCGTCAGAAACCTGACCGCGGTTGCCGAAGCTGCGCCCATCCGCCAGTTCGATCTGCTCCGCATGGCACACGTTGGCTTCGCGCCGGGCGGGATTGCCCGTGATGCGCACCGGCGTTCCGGGGGGCAGGGTTTCCCCGGTCAATCCATTGCGGACCAGGAACCGGCGCTCGAACAACTCGCACCGCCCCTCCACAAGCTCGCCCGCATCGTTCAACTGCGAGAAATAGACGTAGGAATGGGGATTGATGACCCTGATGTCGGTGACCACGGCCTCGAACCGGATATCGGTCGAGGTGTCGAAGTGGGCATCGACGCCGTGGTGCGCGAGCGCGGTTCCTGTCGATGCGATCAGGAGCAGCGAGAGATTCGAACGGTACATGAATGAACTCCTGTCTGGAGGGTCCGGGCGGGAGCGTCGAAGTATCTCACGCCCAGTTCAGCAAGCGTAGGCCCTGAAATTCACGGAAGTGGCTGATGTTTGACGTTACGAGGGTGAGCCCGTTGACATGGGCGATCGCGGCGATTTGCCCGTCGACAAACGGCGGCGTTCTGCCTTCGGCACTCAGGCGGGCGCGTTCCATTGCGTGCCAATCCGCCGCTTCCCGATCGTATTCGATGACCGGAAAGCTGGTGCGGACGACATCCTCGATATAGCGTTCGATCGCATCCCGCCGTCGCGACTTCGGAAGCCGCGCCCATCCGAAACGCAACTCGTGCCACACAAGTGCCGGGATCGCGATCTCGCCGTCGTGCGCATGCAAACGGCGCATGACATTGGCGGAGGGCTTCGGTCGCAGCGGCTCGGAGACGACGTTTGTGTCGAGCAGGTACTGCACCGGTCAAATCTGCACGTCACGTCCCGGTGCGGAATCCCGGGTGTCGGCAAACAACGCATCGGGATCGAGGTTGAGTTCCGCCAGCCTGGTGGCATGCGCAAAGTGCTTGTAGGCATCCGCAAAGCTGCGGCGTCCGGCGGAAAGCTGCTCGTACTGTCGCTGCCCCACAAGCACTGCAACCGGTGTGCCGTGCCGCGTCAGTGTCACGGTCTTGCCGTTCTCCGCTTCCCGAATCAAGGAAGGCAGGTTCCGGCGCGCATCGGCAATTGAAAGCGTGTTTGCCATGAATTCGTAAAAGATGTACAGAAGAATGTACATATTAGCCAGCGCCATGCGTCGTGTCCATTCCACTGCGTTCCGCCGATGAATCTCCCAAATTAGTTTATGCGTTGCCTGTTCAGTTCGTACCCGATTGAGCAGACTAAGCTATGCTCACGCCCAGTCGAGCAACGCGCCGACGGAACTGGCGCCCGCCACAGGGGTGAGCGACTGCTCCATCAGACCTCGATACCGTCCCGGTTCATTAGCCACTCGATGGCCGTGGAGTAGTCCATGCGTTCGCCGGCCCAGCGCGTCACCGCGGTTGATTTGTCGA
>VYEH01000174.1 GCA_009843005.1 Pseudomonadota bacterium
CCTCCTGGAACAAACCGGTTGCAATGATTTGCAAGATTTTTGAACTATTGAACAAGTAGTTTTTTCCTGAAGTTGAAAAAAGCAATATGTATTTATTTACAAAACGACCAGAAATGGTGATTTTCTAATCCTGGCGAATCTCATGTATCATGTTGAGTCACGAATACGCTTCCCGAACAGGTAACGGAGGAACGCCAGCATGGCAATCAATGAGTCGAAATTGACCAAGGGTCAGGTGAGAAAACTGAATGCGTTGAGAAAGTCAGTAGGCGACGAACTCGGCGAAGAAGTCTTCAGCAAGTGGCTGGCACAACAAGCAGCGATGAAGCCGAAGCCCGACCCGATTGCAGAAAAAATAACGGCAGCGTTGGCCGGTTATGAAGGCGATTCATCTTTTCGCCTCGGTAACTACGGGTATACCGTTCGCCGTGCAAGAGGCAAGGGTCAGTCGGGCTTCAGCATCACGAAGAACGAAAAGCCCAAATAGACTCGCCGCCCCTGGGCCGGCCCAAGGGGTTGATATCCGGTAGGTTTGTTTCATTGGCCACCCGTTGGCGCAATGGAAGGAAAAGCATTCAGCCCCGAATCATTCGGCGCTCATGGCATCGTTTGCATTGCCAGGGGTTGCTGTTCTCCAGGCTTCTGTCCCCTGATCAGGACCAATGATCCCCAATTCAATCGAAGCGTTCTTCTACGCGAACCAGAATTTCCTGTGGCTGTTCACGCTCACTCTCGACCTTTCCATGACGCTTTTGATGTATCGATTGTTCGGTCGTCTTGGGTTAACGGCTGCGATCGTATTGGCGATTCTGCTGGCCAACCTTCAAGGGCCGAAGCTCACTGTAATCATGGGCATGGAAACCAGTCTTGGGGTGATCTTCTATTCCAGCATTTTCTTCGCGACGGATCTGTTGGGCGAGAAACATGGGCGAGCTGCCGCAAGCCAGGCTGTACTCCTGGGGTTTGGTGTCAGCGTCATTATCGTCGTCATGATGAGTATGAGCTTGCTTTACCTGCCATCGGCCCGCCCCTAGTCAGCACAATATTCTGCGGAAATTCATCAGGCGTTTTCCAGAATTCTTGATTTCACACCTCGATTCGTATTCGGATCGCTATTGGCGTATTTGATCAGTCAGAGTTTCGACGTTTGGTTTTTCCACAAGCTCAAGGCGTGGACCAACGACAGGCACCTTTGGTTACGAAATAACCTTTCGACCATTACATCGCAGGCACTGGACACTGTGCTTTATGCCGTTATCGTCTGGTGGGGAATATTCGATTTGGGTGCAGCACTGCGATTGGCAATCGCCAAGTATGCCTTCAAGGTGTTTATAGCGGCATTCGATACACCGTTCATCTATTGGGCGAGAAACTGGGACGTGTCCCGTCCGGTGGGGGGTAGGCTCGCTCTGCCGCAACGCTAAAAAAACGAACAGGCTGCGAGTCAGAAATAAACGCGATACGCCGATGTCTTGCGCATTCACGCCCAGTCGTTGACGCTCCTCACCGTCTCCCCGATGAGATGGTCCACGACCGCCCGCACCGCCTCGTCCGCAGTGGCGCCGGCATTGAGCGCCGCCTGGTGGGCGCGCAACTGGCGATGGGCGCTGGTGCCGTCGGTCAGAATCGAACGTACGTGTTCCACATCGGCAACGCAGTCCAGCGCCTCGGCGTCTTCGCGGGTGAGCTCCAGTATTTCCTCGACAAGCTGCGCAAAGGGAATGATTCGCCCGCGGCCAAGGTCGATGAGACCCTCGTCGAAACTGTAGCGCATGGCGCGCCACCGGTTTTCGCTGATCATCAGGCGGGAATACATGCGCCAGCGCTGGTTGTTGGTGCGCAGGCGGTAGAGCATTCTCAGCGTGCAGGCGGTCAGCGCCGCCAGGCAGAGCGCATCGTCGATGCTCGTGCACACATCCATGATGCGTGTCTCGAGCGTGGGGTACTTCGCGCTCGGCCGCAGGTCCCACCAGATCATGGTCGAATCGGGTATCAGGCCCGCGTCAACCAGGACGCTTATGTGACGCTCGTATTCCGCAAAACTGTCGAACCGCTCGGGCAGGCCGGTGCGCGGCACAGCGTCGAATACCGTCAGGCGATACGATTTCAGCCCGGTATTCCGGGCCTCCCAGAACGGCGAGGAGCATGACAGCGCCAGCAGATGCGGAAGGAAGTAGCTGAACTGGTTCATCAGGTCGATGCGCAATTCATCGTCGTCGATACCCACGTGCACGTGCATGCCGCAGATCAGCAGACGCCTGGCGGCCGCCTGCATTTCCGCGTAGAGCGCGGCATAGCGGGCCCTCTCGGTGTGTTTTTGCTGTTCCCAATGGGCGAACGGGTGCGAGGACGCCGCGATGGGCGCAAGTCCGTGGGAGTCGGCTACATCCGCCACGACAGAGCGAAGTTCGGTCAGAGACGCCCGGGCCTCTGCCATGTTTCTGCAGACACGGGTGCCTACCTCGATCTGGGCCCTGAGCAATTCCGGGCTGACGAGTTGATCGTCGCATCGCCCGGCGCACTCTTCCAGCATGTTCGGGGGCATCGTCCTGACCAGGTCCCGGGACTCGCGGTCGACGAGCAGATACTCCTCCTCGATTCCTATGGTGAAGGTTGGCTCCTGCATATCGATCAGTCTCCCGTTGCGGTGGCAGCACGCCTGTACAAGTCTTCGTCGGCCAGCACCGCTTCCAGCGCCCGCGCGAGTCTGCCGGCCCAGGCAGCCTGACCGCCGGGGTCGGCGACAAGGTCCTGACGAATCTCGACTCCCGCACAGGCCAGTCCCAGCGACTCCGCGTGATGGTCGACGGTAAAGTCCGCCGGATGCCGTCCGGAATACGGTTCATTGTCGCCGACTCGTATGCCCCCGCCCGACCGCAGTTGCGCCATCAGTGGCAGCGCCAGGCGAGCGTCGGCGTCCCACAGCACGCCGACATCCCAGGGCCGGTCCAGTCCGTGCTGTTGGGGCGTAAAGCTGTGGATGTTGATCATCACCGGCACGCGTTCCCCGGACACCAGCGATGAAATCTCGCGGCGCATGGCCTCGTGGTACGGGTCGTACAGCTCCCTGATGCGTTGTGCGCGCTGTACCTCGCCAAGACTCATATTGCCGGGTATCAGCACGCCGTCGCTGATCTCCGGCATCGCCGTCGCATCGTCCAGATGCCGATTCAGATCGATGACCAGCCTGGAGTAATTTCCCAGCATGGCGACGCATCCCAGGCGCCTGCACAGGATTCTGGCCACTTCGGCCGCTCCGATATCCCAGGCGATGTGATCGTCGAGGTACTGGTTCGAGAGGCCGAGCGTACCAAGCGAGCGGGGGATTCTTCTGCTCGCATGATCGCAGGCGATGATCAGGCGCCGTTCCGTGCCGGCATGAATGACTTCAAATGCCGCCGACTCATCGGCCCCGATCAGTCTCGGTAGTGCTTGTTCTTCGGCGACTGCCATCCGGCATGCTACTCTTTTTTCGGCGTCGGCGAAGTGTACCCAACAGCGTGGCAAAATTCCGCTCGCGGCACGTTACGGGTCCCGCAGAAGGCGGCGTATTCCGTTGCGCTCCGCCGGCGAATCGACGCTGCGCAGCGCTTCGGCATTGGGCGGTTCCAATACCCGAACCGGACTTGCTTCCAGCAGTCGCCTGAGAGAGGCGTCTCCCCGCTTCAGGCGCTGCTCCAGAACGGTCCTGGCGGCGGGTTCCCAGATCGTGCACAACGGTTCCAGCGTCCCGTCCCCATGGCGGAATGCAGTGGCCAGGTGCGTCATGGAACGCCCGCACGTCAACATCCGAAGCGTCTCACGGTCCAACAGCGGCAGGTCGACCGCGACGAGCAGCCAGGCGGCGTCGGGGTCGACGTCCCAGGCCGACGCCAGCCCTCCGGCGGGTCCCCGGCCCGGCTCGGGCTCGACAACTGTATGCATGGACCCGTAATGGCTCAATCCCTGTTGGCGTGGACCGATGGATACCCTGACGCATGTACAAAATTCAAGCAGCAATCCCGAAACCCACTGCACCTGGGCCCGGCCGTGATAGTCGATCAGACCCTTGTCTTCTCCCATACGACGGCTTCGACCGCCCGCCAGAATCAGCCCTTGAGGGGAGTTGCCGCCGCTGGTGGGCACTAGTGCTCCATCTACCCAATCACGCCCATGAAGAAGGATAATACCGACAGTAGATCATGGGCTGGCTCAATCGACACAGACGCACTGGAGTCAATCCGCTTCAGCTTGACACCCTAACAGGCAGTCATTACGCTCGCGCCGCGAGGAATTGGGGCCATAGCTCAGCTGGGAGAGCGCTACAATGGCATTGTAGAGGTCGGCGGTT
>VYEH01000131.1:0-1379 GCA_009843005.1 Pseudomonadota bacterium
GCGTGCTGTTTCCTTGATGACAGCGTCAAGATAGACAAGATTGGCGACCTGATCGGCGGTTGGCGCGCCAAGATCCGGCCCGTTTCCGACCACCGACGCCACCTCCGCTCGAGCCGCTTCAAGTACATCGGGATGTTCAAGCAGACGGTGAATCACCCACGCCAGGGAGGCGGCCGTGGATTCATGGCCCGCCACCAGCAGGGTGATCATCTCGTCGCGAATCTCCTCGTCGGTCATGGGCCGGCCATCCTCGTCGCGGGCGGTGACGAGCAGGGACATGATATCGGTCCCTTCGTTCGGCAGCGTTGCCCGACGTCGCGAGACCTCCTCCCGTAACAACTTGCGGATGTCGCTGCGAAGTCGTGCGAAACGCCGCCAGATCCAGACGTTTCGCAACGGATTGCTTCCATCCAGAATCCGTAGAGCGTCGCGGACAAGCCCGCGCAGGCGCGCCAGCCGCGGCCCTTCATCCACACCGAACACGACGCGCAGAATGATCTCGAGGGTGACTTCCTTCAGGCGCGGGTGAATGGGAAATGCCGTGCCGACCGGCCAGGCATCGATGGACCGATCGGCGATCGCCCACATCATTTCGCCGTACAGTCGCATTCGGGCGCCGTGAAACGGCGGCATGAGCAGCTTTCGCTCGCGCCTGTGCCGGCTTCCGTCGAGCAGGAGCAGCGAGTTCGGACCCAGAATCGACTCGAAAATCCTGTTGGCCTGGCCGGCTCGAAACTGCTGCGAGTCGCCGGTGAAGATCTGCCTGATGGCTGACGGATCGGTGAAGAACACCATTGGCGGGAGGCCGGTCATTCGCACGGTGAAAGGGTCGCCATAGCGATCGGCACAGGACTGCATGAAGGGGAACGGCGCGAAGAGCCATCTGGACGCCTGAAGGAGACGGGGGAGGCGTGGTCCGGGCGGCAGGTTGGGCGCGTTCTCCGGCATGACGCAACTATACGCCGTCGCGCAGCCCGCTCCATCCCAGGGCGCGGATGAAGCGGGATGGATCGCCTGCAACAAGGATCTCGTTCTATTGATAGCATTGACTTTCCACGTCGCGATCCGTCGATCCGAAGGAACACGAGTAACAAACCATGTTGCAGGCATGTCGGCTCTGCCGGAGCGATAAACTTACGCTCTGGATGCGGGAAGGACCCAACCGCGACCTCGACTACTGCCGCTGCCGCCGCTGTGGTCTGTGGAACTACGACCTCGACTGTGGTGTGGACCAGGCTCAGTACGTCGAATCCTACGTCAGTCCGGAAGACCCGCATCACAAGACCAACAGGGACATTCGCGAAAGCTGGGAGTTTATGTGCAGGCACGCCGGCAATCCAGGCGCGATCCTGGATATCGGTTGCGGAAACGGCGCCCTG
>VYEH01000131.1:1389-4317 GCA_009843005.1 Pseudomonadota bacterium
CCTGCTCTATCTGGCCCGCAAGGAAGGTTGGCGGGTCCGCGGCATGGAACTGACGGAGAAGGCCGCGAGCGACATCGCCGAGGACGAGGGCATCGACGTCATCGTCGGCGACTTCCTCGAATACGACTATCCGGACAACGACGTGTACGACATCGTGGTGCTGCGCCATGTCCTGGAGCATCTGCCGGATCCCATCCGGGCGATGCGCAAGATCGACAGCCTGCTCAAGGATGGCGGTCTCGCGCTGCTGGAGTTTCCGAATACGCGCTCCCTGAGCTACGTATACAAGCGCCTTCGCAAGAATTGGGGGCTGCAGCGCGGCAAATACCCACCGGACTGGCGGCCAGGCCACTGCAACGAGTTCTGTCGCCGTTCGTTCCAGTACCTGCTACGCGAAACCGGATTCGAACTCGTAATCTGGCAGACGTATTCGAGGCGACCGATCATGAACTCGGTTTATCGGCTGATCCCCATAGCCAGCAAGGCGAGGGCGCTGGTTCGGAAGCGGTCTCGCGCGGCGGATCATTCACCCGTTGCGTGAAACTCAGGCCGTTGCCCGAGGCTCGCATCCGAGACAACTTCGTCGCGAAACAGCCTGGGATAGTAGTAGGTCCTGAGGGTGACATGAAAGTCGCGTACCCGTTGTTCGTAGGCCAGCGAGGCCGTCATGCTCGTATCCGCAATGGCTTGCAGGGCGCGCTCGGCGAGTGCGGGCGGTGAAAGCCAGGCGAGCCTTCCAGCCAGCCGGTCGCGCCCGATGCGCCCTTCGCGATAGGCCCGCGACAGTGGCTCGACGGTCTGGTCGCCGACTTGCTGAAAGGCGTAATACCATTTCCATTCGAAAGGCTGGCTGATTTCCGTGTAATCCGCCCATTCGGGATGGCGCTCGACAAAAGGCTCCATCGTCGCGGACTTGGGCAGATCCCAGGCGTCGTTCACCGCCTCTCTTTGGGTTAACAGGATGTCGCCACCATCCGGCACCGGCACGGCGGCCTCCACCGAAATCTTGATTGCCGCTGGGACAATCACGGCCAGGGCCAGCCAGGCGCCGACCAGCGCGGTCAGGTTGACCGGGCTGCTCCAACCGAAACGGTCGACCAGAGCGCACACGGCCCACCAGAACGCAATGTGCAAGACTACGACGAGGCTTGCCGCAACCAGGGACGATGCGCCGGCCCCGCCGGCCAGACCGCCGGCCCAGAGCGGAACGATCAGGCACAGCGCCAATGCGCCCACGCGCAGGACGGCCCGCGCGAACCACGGGCTCCCCTGACTTGCCGCTGTCGCGCTGAGCCATTCATAGCGACCTGCGGTGCGCTCGGCGGAACGCAGGTCATGCAACAGGAGAATCAGCAACAGCGGGGCGAGCAGATTCGCTGCGAATGCGAAGTCGAAGCGGCCGATCAGGGCGAAGTCGGGATTCTCCGCGTCGGTCTCGTAAATCTGCCCTTCCAGCGCCAGTGCGCGGATTTGGTGCTTCCAGGGAGAGGTGTCGCGTTGCCCCAGCGCGGCGAAAGCGAAATCCGACGGCGAATCCCAGGTGAGGTGGAATGTGTAATACGCCACCTCGCCCCAGTCCTGGTACAGCGCATCGACCACTTCCCGTTCCGCGCGATCGATTTCGATCAATTCGACGAGTTCCGCGCGTTGCGCGGCGACTTCACGCAGGCCGAGGAATACCGACACACAAGCGACAAGCAGCGCTATTCCCAGCCAGAGCAGAGCCGCCCGGTCACTCGCGAGAAAACGGATTTCCCGGATCAGTCCGGTCATGGCTGCATCCTTCGCGCGGCGTGGATGCCGCCGGCCGTCACCAGCAGGAACCAGGCGAACAGCATGGCCAGGGGCGCGCCGGCGCGTGCCAGGCGTTCATCGGCCGCAGCGGGTTGGAAGGAAAACTCATCGAGGACGTTCCAGTTTTCGGCCGACATGCGGGTGCGCCGTTGGGCTTCTTCGTCGATGCTGCGGTTGATATCGACGACGTAGTCCAGTTGCTCGACATGTACGCGATTGAGACCCTGCACGAAATCGAAGCGCACCTCCTCGGCTTCGCGCAGGAAACGATGGTGCGTCGCGAGATCGGTTCCCGACAGCGCGCGGGAGCCTGCCGAAACCGCCACCACCGGCGAAAGCCAGCCGAAATATTCGGCAAACTGCGCCTGCCGCGCTTCAAGTTCCATGCGCTCTTCGGCGAACCGGTTCATCACCTCGGTCAGACCGGCTTCCGCAGCCTCTGCGACGACGCCGCGGAAGTTGACCGGCAGGTCTTCCACGCGGTCCACATCGTATTGGGCCAGCAGATTCGCCTGAAGCTGCAGGAACTGCGGTGCACCGGCATAGTGGCCATCGCCGACTACTCGCAATTCCGCCTGCATGCGCAGGTCGGTCTCGAGTTTTCCCGGCGCGGGCACGGCCGAACTGGCGGACTCAACCGCCATGCGCGGAACGATCAGAGCGGAGGCGAGCCAGAACAACGCCAGAACGCCGAGCGAGAGCGCGCGCGACCGGACCTTGGCCGATACGAGCAGGATCAGTCCGCACCAGACGAACAGATAGAGCGCGTAGAGGCCGATGACGCCAAGGCTCGCCAGCAGCGTCTCGCCCCTGACGATAGCCGCGGCCGACACCATTGCCAGCGGCAACAGCAGTGCCAGCGCGACGCCTGCCAGGGCAATCCATTTGCCCGCGTACAACTCGTTTCCCGTCACGCCCTGGGCCAGAAGCGGCGCAAGCGTGTTCTCTTCGCGCTCGCGAATGAACACGCCGTGGCCGATAGCGATCAGCAGCAGAGGCACAAACAATTGATAAACCAACGCTGCGGTCAGCCCCTCAAAGCCGCCGAGATCGGCGCTCGCCCTCGCATCGGCGAACATGGCCGAGTTCTGCCGGTGGCCTTCCAGAAATATCGATTGCCCGGTGACCGCGTCG
>VYEH01000399.1:0-2121 GCA_009843005.1 Pseudomonadota bacterium
ACCATGCCGCCCGCGGGCCAGCGGAAGAAGAACGGCGCGCGATGGCCGCCCTCGTACTCGCTGGCCTTGTGGCCGCGTAGGCCGGCAGCGAAAACCGGATGACCGATGGCGGTGCCGTTGTCGGTCATGAACATCAAGATCGTATCGTTCTCCAGCCCCGATTCTCCCAAGTGGTGTCTCAACCGGCCGAAGTTATGGTCGATGTTCTCGATCATGCCGAAGAAGTGCGCCAACGCCACGGGCTGATCGCGATACCGCTCCGCATCTTCAAGGGGTGCGTTGTAGGTCGCGTGGGGCGCATTGGTCGAAAGCAGTACAAAGAACGGCCGGCCTTCCTCGCTGCTTGCGTCGATGAATTCCACGGCCCGGTCGAACAACGTATCGGTGATGAAGCCCTCGGTGGGCACGGGCTGCCCGTTGTGGTTCATGACCGGGTCGATATTGGTGTTGTTCCAGAAGTCGGCGATGTCGCCGGTACCGCCGCCACCCATCGTGAACGCTTCCTCGAAACCCCTGTCCCCGGGACGGAAGGGATACTGGCTGCCGAGATGCCACTTGCCGAAGATGGCGGTCGCGTAGCCTGCCTGTCGCAGCATTTCCGCGACCGTGACTTCATCCCGGCGCAGCAGCCCGCGGCCGGCTGCTGTGTGCCACACGCCGGTCCGGTTCGCGTCCCGGCCGGTAAGCAGCGCGGCACGTGTGGGCGAGCAGGTCGGCGAGACATGAAAGTTGGAAAAAGCGATCGCTTCGCTGGCGAACGCATCGATGTGCGGGGTCCGCAGCAACGGGTGTCCGTGCAACCCCAGATCGCCGTAACCCTGATCGTCCGTGAGCACCAGGACGATGTTCGGCAATGGCGCCTCGTCATCGACCGCGCGCGCAGCGGAAAAGCACACGCTGGCCAGCGCCAGCAGTGCGGTCACAGCCGTGGGGATCGCCCTGCCGCTCACGGCGCCGACACCGGAGCGATTACGAAACTGACCGCGAATTTCGCGTCGGGCATCGCCGGCACGGCGACCGCGAGATCGCCGCCCCGCTGCTCCCACTCAAGTTCGCCGTCGACGCCCAGCACGCGCACCACCGCCCCCTCCGCGGCCATGATTCCCGGAATAGTAAGTGTACCCTCCGGCAGGCCCCAGTAAATGGCATAGACCGTGCTGCCCCTGCGGGTGAAGTATAACGGGCCGTGATGCTCGGCGATGGACACCGTCTGCTGAAACTGCCACCACCGGACGCCGGACGGATCGGCCGGCCTCGGCGGCGTCCCTGCAATAGCCGGCTCCCCGCGGAGATGATCTGGCAGGGGCCGTGCATTCGGATCGGGACTCCGGAACGGCCGGGTGCTGTAAACCGCCTCGCCGTTGACCGCCAGCCAGTCGCCGATCTGTCGCATTCTCTCCCAGGCCTCGGCCGTATTGACCATTTGCACGACCCAGACGCCGCCGATGCTCACGTTGTGGATGAAGACTTGCAGCAGGTCCGCCGGATCGCGGTACACCCAATCCCACAGGCCGCCGTTGCGCCTGTGGCGGCCGAATTCGTTGATCCAGGTATTCCATTCGTTGCGCAGGGTGTCCCAGTTGATGAACGGCCCGGGCGCCACGGCGTCGAAGGTCTTGGTTTCCAGGTCCCAGACATCGCCGTACAGGAATCCCTCCTGAAGGTCGATGCCGAGATCGTCATTGACCCAGACATCCCTGCCGCCGGCATCGGCCCAGTTGTAGTACCAGGCCACGAACGGCACAGTCCGCAGATAGGCGCTGGTTGCGCCCTGGGAACCGTCGAAGAAAACGAAGTCGGCGCCGATGGACTCGACTTCCGTCCTGACACGGTCATGCCACCAGTCGACGTAGCCCGGGTCGCCCAGGGAGGGCGTGCGGCCGCGGCGGATGAGATTGTAGTGGATGCCGACGTTCAGTCCTGCGCGCCGGGCGGCATCGACCTCGCGCCGGGTCATACGCAGCCCTTCGGTTCCGGGGTAGGCTGCGTGCAGCATCGAGACGAGGAACCTGGCGCCGGTTTGGCGGTAGGCCTGCATCGTTTCGTCGGGGTCGGCCGGCGCCTGGATGTCGCGTACATAGTCCACGCCGACCACCGGGGCAAAATCGTCCAGGTGCGTGC
>VYEH01000399.1:2131-4302 GCA_009843005.1 Pseudomonadota bacterium
TTGCCCAGCTTCGGCCATCGCCGATGCCGGCTCCTGTGCGTGCAACGGCGCCGCGCAAAACGCCAGCGCGGTCAGCCGTTTGCCTAAGCTGACCGCGCGACCGGGCAAATCCAACATTCAGCTCAGAGCGAACCCCGGATCGTCACGCCGACCTGGCGGCCGATGAAGTCGAAGTGGCGGATATCGGCGCCGCCGAGGCCGCCGCCACCCTGCCAGGTACTATACGGCCTCTGGTCCAGGAGATTCTTCGCGAAGACGTTGATGGTCACGCCCCGGCCGGTGTCGTAGCCGGCGCTGAGCGTGTAAAGATCGTAGCCCGGCACCGTGCCGCAACTGTCTCCCCTGTTGTTGCAATCCGTGTAGCTGCCCTTGTACAGCTGCTGGAGCCGGACGTTCCAGGCATCCCTCTGCCACAGCAGCGTGAGGTAGTGCTTGTATTCGAACACGTGCTGGCCGGCGATGGTCATGCCCAGGTTGGACACCACCGGGCCGCCGTCATATTCCTGGTATTGGTACTCGGTGACGTAGGTGCCGTTATAGCGGATGCCGAAAGACCCGGCGCCCGTGTCGCGGACCCATTGTGCCCTCAGGTCGAAGCCGGCGGTGTCGGTCGTGCCGGTATTGTCCTGGTACTCGGCCACGAACCCGATCCGGTCCGGACTGCCCGGCGTGTAGTTGTCGCAGCCGAGCGTCAGTTCGTACAAGCTGGGATCATCGATGTCGGAACAACGCAGTATCAGGTGTCCGAACCGGCCGACATCGGAAAAGATGACGGTTGGCGGGATCGCGCCGAGCGTGTCGGTCAGGGCGTAGCTCCAGTAGTCCGCGCCGAAGTGGAGGCTGGCGGCGGCCACGGCCGGGTCGCCCACGCTTGCGCTGAAGCCAGCGGCGAATACCTGCGACTCCTCCGGCTTCAGATTCAGGTTGCCGCCCCGAAGCGTCCGGTACTGGCCCCGGCAGACGTCGAAATGGGAGTCGACATCCGGATACACCGGCACGCCGGCCGGGTCGGTGCTGGTGTCGCATCGCTCGGGATCGGCGGTGGCGGCCGTGGGCACCGAGTAACCGTAGTTCCTGCCCCGGTACAGATCCAGCAGCGTCGGCGCCCTGAAGCCCGTGTTGAACGACGCGTGCAGGTTGACCCGGTCGGTCACATCATAGGTAAACAGCACCTTGGGATTGGTGGTGCTGCCCACGTCGCCGTACTGGTCGACCCGCAGCGTGGCGTCGATCTCGAACCGGTCGTTGACGGGAATGAGCAGTTCGCCGGTGACGGAAAAGACGTCGCGCTCGCCGAACTGCGGCTGCTGGGGCGTCGCTCCCGTCACGGCCACGATATCCAGCTCCCGGAAGGACAGGTCTTCCTCCTGGTATTCCGCCGCGATGGCGAACGTCGACGCACCGCCACCCAGGTTGAGGGCTTCGATATCGCCGCCCAAGGTGGCGCCGAACATGTTCAGGTTCGACTTGCTGATGCGGGTCGGCGCGAAGATGCGAGTCTCGGCGACGAAATCCATGAGTTCCTGGCTCTGCTCCTCCGAGAACGGGTTGACGAGGGGAGCCGGGCTGCCCATGTAGTCGGCGCCGCTGTAGACCGCGTAGCGCGCCTCCCTGGGATAGAGCAGCCGGCGCTGGCCCAGGTAGGAACTGGAGGCCATCGCCCAGACATCGTAGTTGAATCTGCCCACCTCGCCGACTAACGTTGCCAGGACGCGATCCATCTCGTCGTCCACCTGGTGCCGGCGGCCGTCCAGCCAGCTTTCCGAGCCGTTGAATGGAATCACGGGCAGGGTCGGATCCTGGCCTGGAATGGCCGGGACCAACCCCCCACCGGGGTAATACGGGGTGCCGGGGAGGATGGCGGCATCCCTGTGCGACTGCCGGGGCGGATTGATCTCCTGGTCAATTTCCGACCAGGACTTGACGGCGCTCAGGGAGAACTCGTGACCGTCGCCCACGGCGGCGGTCAGCTTTCCGGTGACGGAGTACTGCATTTCGTTGGAGAGCACCGCGAAGTCGGTGATCAGAGCCGTGTTGAAGCAGGTGCCGTTGCCGGTCGCCCACAAACGGGGCGGATCGCATTCCGGGTACGGATTCCGGCCGGGGCGCCCGATGATGAATCGGCCGTTGGCGTCCTGCTGGGTGACGTTGGCGATTACCGAGTCGAGGCG
>VYEH01000188.1 GCA_009843005.1 Pseudomonadota bacterium
AAATAGCGAAGCGCTTCGGCCTCATTCTCATTGACGTAGTTCAGAAACCCGCGCTCGAAGCTCCAGCGGGTCACGCCGGTGGTCAATGCAAGCACCACCAGGGCGGCGAGCAGGAATCCCAGGAAGATTTTCTGTCCGATGCCTATACGCATGATATTTTCGCCTCACTCCCTGGAGCCGAGTCGCCCGGGGCCTGGAACCGTACCCGATTCGACAGACCCTTGCAGCAACATAGCATAGCTACAATCGAAATTCGGTTATCAGCCCGGAAACAGGGTGATCTCCATAGTCCCTGCACATTTTTCGGTAGATTCGAAGTGCGGATTTCGTCTCAGAAACAGGATTCTCTCCATAATCGCTGCACATTTTTTGGTTATGTTGCTGCGGTGGAGGAAGGTGTACCTGTATCCATCAGTGTATTGAGCGACAATCTGATCCAGGAAACCGGCATACTCACTCAGGAAGAATAGTTTCAGCTGGTGCCGGGTATCTACTACTTCCGAGGTTACGAATCATGAAGCAATGCACGGTCGCCGCGCTTGCGTTGGCTGTCTCAGGGATGGCGGCCGGAGTGGTCAATGCGCACCACTCCGCCGCGGCCGCCTTCACCACGAACATCATCGAGGTCGAGGGGACGGTCACCGATTTCAACTTCACCAATCCCCACATCGAAGTTTTCTTCGATGTGGTCGGGGAAGACGGCGAAGTCACCGAGTGGAGGGCCAGCGGTTCGGCCGCCAACCTGATGCGCCGCCGCGGCTGGACCGCCCAGACTGTCCAACCAGGCCAGTACATGCGGATCAGCGGCAGGGAAGCGCGCAATGGCGTGCCCATGGTGCTGCTGGGCAACATGTCCGAGGTGGACCCGGCTGACGGTTTCCTGGTCCGGGTCGTGGAAGGCGAGAGCGACTACGTGGAACCGGTGGGCGCCGCGCCCCTGGCGCTGACCCTGGATGACGGCAGGCCGAACTTCACCGGCGCGTGGACCATGGGCCCCGGCGGCGGCATGGCAGCAGGCGGAATGGGCATGGGCGGCGGCCCGGGTGACCGCACACCGCCTCCCTACAACGAAGCTGGCACGACCGCGGCGGCGGTATTCGATCCGGTCAGCGACCCGGTCGTGGCCTGCGAACCGCCGGGCCTGGTCCGTCAGGCGGCGTTCACGCCCCATCCCGTGCGGATGACGCAACTCGACGACCGGATCATCCTGGAGTACGAAGAGTACGGCGGCCGCCGCGAGATTCTTCTGGACGCGCCGCTGCCCGGAGACGTCGAGCACACCCACCTGGGTTACTCAACCGCGCGTTACGAAGGCGATACGCTGGTGATCGAGTCTGGTGGACTGCTGGAGAACTACACCAGTCCCAATGGCAATCCCGTCAGCAATCAAACCACCACGATCGAGACCTTCAGGCGAATGGACGATCCCGACATCGGCGCCGCGCTGGCGTTGGAAACGATCATCACCGATCCGGTCTATCTGACGGGTCCCTGGACGCTTCGCTGGCTCAAGTACTACACGCCGGATTACGAATTCATCCCGGTGGATTGCCGGGTGCCGCCGGTTTACCAGCCGCCGGGTTGATCGGGTAGCGCGCTTCGCAAGCTCGTTTACGCAGGGGGAACGTCCGCGGTCGCCTGCTACTCCGTTACGGCGCCGACCCGGACCGGCGTCCAGGCCATGCCGTCCGGATCGCCGAAATCGGACATCAGCACCTCGCGATCGTTCAGGTCCGCAAGGTCGAACATCAGCAGGTCGCCCGCGCCACGGTCGCCGACGAAGGCCATGCCGTCATGGATCAGGACGCCGAAGGCGTTCGCCCGCGGTTCCTCGGTCAGCGGAACTTCTGTCAGCAGCGATCTCGATTCCACATCCCACAGCCGCAGGTACTGAGGTACCGGCCCACCACCACCGCCGCCATTGGGCGAAATGGCGAATCCGTCCGGTCCCATCTCGATGCGCCCGGTAAAGCGCCTGGAATCCAGCGTCTCGACAATCTCCAGTGATTCCGCGTCGATGACGGAAATGGTTTCCACCTGGCGGTTTGCAACCCATATCTCGCTGCCGTCGGCGGAAACGTCGATGCCCTCGGCGCCCGGCCCCGTCTCGATCACGACCGGAGCACGGTCCTCGTTCAGGAATATGACCGAAAGCGTTCCGTCGCCGAGACGGCTGCTGACGTAGGCTCGCGAACCGTCAGGGCTGAGGCGCACCATGTGGCCTTCGCGGCCCCCGGTGGCGTACGTCCTGATAACTGCCTCCGCATCCAGGTCCACCAGCGCCAACTGGTCGGAATCCTGCATCGTCGCCACGGCATGGCGCCCATCCGGGAGAAACAGCGCGGTATGGGGCCGTGAGCCGGGACCGAGATCGATCCTGGCCACTGTACTGGCCGTGGCCACATCCATCAGGATGATGTGTTGCCCGGGTTGACCGTTGGGTCCGTATTCGGAGGTGAGCGCCAATTGTCCGTCGGGCGATACCGCAACTTCGTGGGGAATGATCTCTCCAACCGGGACCCTTCCGACCTCGGTACGGGTCGCGAGATCGATGAAGGCGATGCTGCCGGAGGCCCGGTCGGTTACCAGCAACGTGCCGTCCAACGAGACGCCATCCAGCGCCGGGCCGCCGTCCGAACAACCGGCCAACCAGACGGCAGCCGAGAAAATGAACACAGATCGCCCCGTGCAGCGCATGGCAGGCATCGCCCTCTCCTTTCATGGATTCGCCGGCTAATCAAAGCACGGGACGATTTCCCGGTGCAAGAATGCACAAGCGCGTTTCTTCGCCGGTGCGATGAATTTGGTAAGGTCCTGCTGCAATCCGAAAGGAGGGAGTGCCGAGTTGCGAGCGGTGAGCTTGGACAGAACGAATTCCGTGACGGGACCCGTGAATCGTGGCTGGAGACTGCTGGCGCTGGCGTTGCTCGCACCACCGCCGGCGGTCGCCCAGGTCGGGTCCGAGCCCGGCGACTGGCCCAGTTACAATCGCGATCTGGCCGGAACCCGGTACTCTCCGCTGACCGAGATCAATACCGGCAACGTCCACGATCTGCGCGAAGTCTGGTCCTACCCGCTCGGACGCAATGTCACCACTGGCGATCTGGGAGGGGGGTCGCAATTCGTTCCCCTGGTCATCGACGGCACCATGTACCTGGCGGGCGCCGACCGTGTGGACGCGCTCGAGGCGGATACCGGCGAGGAGCTTTGGCGGTACGACATGCGCGTGCCGCCATCGCGGCGAGGACTCGCCTGGCGGCCCGGCGGCGACACGCTCCCGCCGATGTTGTTCATCACGGTGGGAGCGGAACTTCTGGCCATCTTTCCGGAAGCGCTCGAGACCACTTCGCGCACCATGCCGGTGGCCTATCTAGGGGCGCCGGTGGTTTTCGAGGACCTCCTGCTGGTCGGCTCCAATACAAGCCCCGGCAGCGTCCGCGCCTTCGACGTGCGGACAGGTTCGCAGGCCTGGGTTTTTAACTCGACGCCGGGACCCGGCGAGTTCGGACACGACTCCTGGGAAAACGACGCCTGGCGAGACCAGCCCAACCTGTTTCACTGGGCGTTCTCCCTGACCGTGGACGAAGAGCGGGAACTGGTGTTCGCCGCCTTCGAAAGCGCCGGCCCGTCGGACTACTACGGCGGCGACCGCCCCGGGGACAACCTGTTCAGCGATTCCATCGTGGCGCTGGACGTGCGTACCGGCGAGCGCCGCTGGCACTTCCAGACGATTCATCACGACATCTGGGATTTCGATCTGCCCGCGGCGCCCGGCCTGCTGAACGTGGAGATCGACGGAGAAACGGTGCCGATCCTGGCCCTGGCCGGAAAAACCGGTTACATGTACATCCTTAACCGGGAGACCGGCGAACCCGTGTTTGGGATCGAGGAGCGCCCGGTGCCCCGGAGCAACGTGCCGGGCGAGCACAGCTCGCCAACCCAGCCAATCCCCCTCAAACCGCCTCCGATCGCCAAGGTCGCGTTTTCTGCCGATGACATCGTCAGCGCAGAAGACACCAATGAAGAGCATGCGCGATTTTGCCGGCGCGTCGTCGAGCAGAGCGGCGGATTCCGCAACGACGGACCCTTTACGCCCTATGGATTCAGGCCACCCGGAAACGTAGGACCATCGACCATCGTATTTCCTGGTTCCATCGGCGGCGCCAACTGGGGCGGCACCGCGGCGGACCCGACGTTGGGCTTTATCTTCGTGAACACCATGAACGAGGGCAGCTTCGGCTGGATCGAGGAAGAACCCGTCTATCACGGCCAATATTGGCGCAACAG
>VYEH01000251.1 GCA_009843005.1 Pseudomonadota bacterium
GCAAAGCTGCGCCGGCCTTCCCTGAACATTCGTTCCATCGCCCTGGGCTGCCGCTCGTTCATGGCGTTGCGATAGCGGGCGAAGAATCGGCTCTTGTCCAGGATGAACCTGACCTCCGCTCGGGCGATCTCTTGCGCCCGGACAACGGCGGAAGTGAAGTAATCGGTAAAACCGTTCATTTCGAGTCGCTCGCTGCGGTCGAAACCCTCGAATGCCTCGTAGTAGTCCTTCCTGGTTTCGCCGATGGCCGTAGCCAAACATGCCAGCGTCGGTCGGTTGAGCGCCTGCGATAGCGCATGATCCGCAATCGCACGCCCGACTCGCCCGTTGCCGTCATCGAATGGGTGTATACGCTCGAACCACAAATGCGCGATGCTCGCGCGAATCGGCCCTGCCATGCCAATGCTGTATGCGTTGTACCACTCCAGGAACCGCTCCATTTCACCGGTCACCCGGCTTGCTGGAGGGGCTACGTAGTAGACCTCATGGCGCCCTTCGTAGCCGCCGACGATCTCCACTTCTCTCTCCCGGTAAGCCCCGCGCAGCACCAGACTGGACCGGGCCTCCGGGATGGCCATCGTTTGCCATGCGCCCAACAGCTCATGCGTCAGGGGTCGGTCCCATTTTCGACGTGTATCCACTATGAGGCTCGCCGCGCCAGCCGCCTTCATGTCTGCAGTTGTTTCGGTCCTGGCCACCACCTTGCCGAAATGGGCGAGCAACGACGATCGCACCGAATCGCGATCCAGGTTCTCCCCTTCAATGGCGCTCGTGGCAATTGCCTCGGACAGCATGAGTTCGATCTCGGTGTCGGTGCGACCCTCATCGCCCAAGACTTCCACGTTGCCAAACAACCGCTCGGCTGTGCGATGGAACGCCTCGATCCGGCCCGTGAAGGCGCCTTCGTCAATGACGAATTTCGGCCAGTTCGGATGTTCCCATGCCCACATGTGATGGGATTATACGCCGTATTCTCATCATAATTTGCTATTTTTTGATTTGAATAGGATCCGTAATCGGCTCACGCCGAAAGTTTCGGTGCGTGTTTTTCGACACGTCGGTCCACGGATGCAGAGTTCAGCGCCCCCTGGCGGACAGCCATCAACGGCTGGGTCAATGGCCCTGCGGGAGCCTGGCGAGTCGTCGGGTGCGCGAAGCCATCGACCTGGATATGTCGAGCGCCACTGATTCCATGTGGGTTGATACAACCTTGTCGATCTCCTGAGTCAACAAGCCTCTCTGTTCGTGCCGAGCCCACGCGGCCATCGTCCGCTCCGCAGTCTCAAGGCATTCCAATCGAACGGCCTCGAAAGGCAGTTGCGCAGCCCTTGCGAATTGCCTTGCGCGCTGATCGTCGAGGGGTCGAAATCTCTTGCTCCCGCCGAACCCCAACGCAAGCCGGTCACGAGGGAGATACGGGACCGACGATACGAGATCGTAGGCGGGACTGAGCGTGGGGCGTACTGGATCGTCGTATAGGACTGACCAGTTTTTCAAGTGCGCGTCTCCGTTGCCGATCAGGGCGGATTGTACGATCCGGCGAACAAAGGCCATTGCTTCTTGCCGCCCGTTGGAGGTCGTGGAGGCCAACGCGGCGGCGATGTTCGCGTAGCTGAGGCCTTCGTATTTCCCAGCCGGGTATTTCCCGAACACTTGTGCGAAGTCCTCCATGTGAACCCGCACACCGCCTTCCCGCCGGTCGAACCGCCGAATCGCAAACGCGCTTTCCGACAAGTCGCGCATTTCCTCTGGCAAGCCTGACACACTATCGAGCGCGACCAGCCGGACTTCGGGGACTGGGATACCGATTTCGCCGGCCAACGTCATCATCGCGAATTCGTTTTCAGGCATTTTGTCCCATCGAATGCTCGGCAGCTTGACGATCCAGTCGCCGCCAACGCCCCGTGCCGGGATTGTCAGTCCGCCATCCGCCTTGAGCACGGCCGACATTTTGAGCTGGACACCAGACAGCGAAAAGCGTAGCGGGGACTCGCCGGTATAGTCCTGTCCGTGATCGGCGGGACGATCGGTGGTGTCAGAAACCGCGCCGGTGTCGACAACCCTGACACCCCCTGGCAAATCCTCTCCGAGAGCACATAGCAGAGCGAACTCATCCGAAGGCCGCACTCCCGCCCGCCGTATCAGCAGGTCGCGCAAAGGTCCTTCCGGGAGCAAATTCGAGAAGAAAGGCGGGAGGCGTCCGGCATATGCCCGAGGCGCAAGGCCCATCAATTGCCCTGGCGCAACCTCGTAGGAAAGACTGAGCGTGGGGCGTTTTGCCATTTCCGCATAGTCTTCGGTAAACAGGAAGCGAAGCCTCCCGCCAGCTTCGCGAGTGAGCATCCCGACCTGAACGTCGCCCAAGAATACATCGAGCACAGAACCCATCGGTTAGTGGTCCTCGTCATCGGTCAACCCTTCGAACCAAGGCGCTTCCGAGGCGATTGTCGCATCGGGATCAGACTGACCGCGAACCAGCGAGTTGACCGAGGTTTAGCACCCAAGCGATTTCAAGCAAGGAGACGCATCGCGGAACGATCATCCCCGTCTCTATTTTGGAATTGTGCTTCTGCGTCACGACCGCATCGCGGGCCACATCGAGTTGGCTCAGACCTTGTGATTTCCGGGCCTGTCGAAGTGCGACACGCAATTTGTGGGGGAGGTGTCCGTGATGTTCCACGGCGGTATACCTTTTAATGCGTATATACGTCAGAATATGCCTTTTTATACCTATATGTCAATTCTAGCCAAACAACGATAGACCGAACAACAAAGGCGCGGAAATTGAGACGTTGGCGTGATCGGGGAGATTGTCGTTTATAAATTCGTCTGGTGAGGCCATTCCAGTCCTATGTATGTGAAGTGTTATTCGATCTCCGGCGCGACGGTGCAATTTCATACCGAGTGCTGCGACCGCCACCCTTCGAGACCAGCGCTCCCATGGCAGCCAGGGCGGACAGGTCCCGGGTGACCGTGGCTGGGGGGCACTTCGTAATGGCCATGTATTTTTTTGCGGTCATTCCACCGGCAAAGCCGCGCCGGCCTTCCCTGAACATTCGCTCCATCGCCCAGGTCTGCCGCTCGTTCATGGCGTCGCGATGGCGGTCGAAGAATCGGCTCACGTCGAAAGTTTCGGTGTGAGTTGTTCGATTCGCTGGTCCATGGATTCCGAGTTCAGCGTCCCCGCGACAGATCCAGATGGGTGCGATGCGCGCTCGCGATCTGCTTGACCTTGCGCTCGTCGACTCCCGCCTCATACGCAAACTCTCGCCACTTGCTCACGGCGGCGAACACCCGCCCCATGATTCGTTGGGCCTTGTGTCGGTTCACGCCGGCTGTCCTGGCGAACGTGAGCAGGTCGTCGCGTGTGAAATCATTGACCTTTCCGGCCAGACTCATGTGGTGGTTCCGGGTCCACCTGCCTGACGGTTTGTACGAGTAGACCACATCGTACGCCGGCGAGAGTTGCCATTCGCCATTTCGACCCATGAGGAAGGAGATGTTCTTGACGTGATCGTCCTGATTTCTGGCCACCACGTTGAAGATTGCGCGGCGAAACTGCTCCGTGACGGCTGCCTTCCCTATTTCCAACTGGCGGACCGTCTCAATGGCCTGTTCGTATGAGTAGCCACCGGGTTCCCAGTAGTCGAAGTGGCACATTCCGCCGAGCGTTTGGGTGTGGACCTTGCCGCCCTCCGGAGTCCGGTCGAAACGGCGGGTCATGAAGTGACTGCGGCCGTCCTCATGGTGCAAGCGGCAGTCTGTCATCCGAATGCCAGCTGCGCGCGCCATCAGGTAATAGGCGTATTCGATGCGTCCGTATCCATTCGGATCTGCCAAATCCGGCGCCCCCACAGGTTCACAGTGGCATTGCTCACCGCCCGTCGCCCCAAAAGCCTTCGTTCGGTGGGCGCTGGCGCTCAGCGGGCTTCTTCGGCCGCGCGCGTTGCCGCTCGGTCCCGCGACGAGACTCGACTCGCTCGATCGGCCGAATTTCCTGGGAGGGGATCGCCGTCAGCAGGTGATCGTCCAGTTCCAGAGCCTTCGCGACTCGCAGGAAATTGCCGAATGTCGAAGGATGCCCTGCTTCGATGCGGCGCAGGGTGCGCACATTGATCCCGGCCGTTTTAGCCAGGGTATCCTGCTTGATGTTTCTGGAAAGGCGAATATTGGCAAGGCGACTCCCGATCTCACCCGCGAGCTCCCGCTCATTAAACTCCACGTTTATGTCCTCTTATCGAAATATGAGG
>VYEH01000221.1:0-3843 GCA_009843005.1 Pseudomonadota bacterium
ATAGCGCCCAGCACGAGACCACCTAAGGTGCTGCCCGAACCCACCGCGACATAGATGCGGCTCGGTTCAATGCCCTGCTCGGATAACTGCCTGGCCATTTCCAGGGTTGCGTTGAAGTACCCGGCCATTCCCTCGGGACTGGAACCGCCCGGTGCCAACACGAAGGGCCGACGCCCCTCTCTGCGCAGTTCTTCCGCAACCTCTTGCAGACACTCGCCGAACTCCCATCTGGGTACGGTATCCACCAACCTGATTCCGGCGCCGAGCAAGTGATCGAGGAGCAAATTGGCGATTGGTGGCCTGGGTTCTCCCGGCAAACCGCCGAGTACCAATTCGACCTTCATGCCGATGCGATTCGCCATAGCCGCCGACACTCGCGCCATATTCGACTGAAATCCGCCGCAGACAACCAGGGTATCGGCACCTTCCTCAATTGCCTTGCCCATAATGAATTCCAGCTTCCTCACCTTGTTGCCCCCTAGTCCGATGCCAGTCAGATCATCCCGTTTGAAAAAAATCCTCGGTCCGCCAAGGACATCCGAGAGCCGTTTGGCTTCTTCCAACGGGGTGGGCAACTGCCCCAGACAAATTCTGGGAAGCTCGGTCAGACGCATTTTCTATTACTCATCGACGCATTACTCATTGAATTGGCTCAGGCACCAGGCTGCTAATGAAAGCTGACGTTGCAAACAGCCGCGGGCACTGCTTCCAGTGGCGCGATCATCACCCATGGACCAGTGCAAGACCGTCTGAACGCGAATCCGTAGCAGCCTCGAACCCGCCGTCCGCTCGAATTCGCACGGCATTGGCGTGGCCCATGTTTTCATTTTGAGGCTCCACCCTTTCGACCTTGAAACCATCAGTTCGCAGCTGTTCATCAAGTGCAGAGGCAGCATCGGCCTCGATTGCGATCATGGGATAGTCAAATCCCAGATCTTTGCCGCCAAATACCCATCGTGGCGCAGCCAGTGTTTCCGCGAGTGCAATCGTCGGGTCCAATGCGCCTGCCAGTGTCTGCAAGAGAATTTGCGCTTGCGCTCTGCCACCCATGGTGCCGAGGGACGCGACGGGCCTGCCTTCGCGGTAAGCCAGCAATGGCATGAGGGTGTGCGCAGGCCGGGTACCGGGGATCAGTTCGTTGGCTGCGCCGCGAGTGAGAGAAAACCCACGGGCGCGATTGTGCATGATGATACCCGTTACGGGATCAAGAATTCCGGATCCGAACGTCTGGTAGAGGCTTTGTATGAGTGAAACTGCCATGCCATCGCCGTCCATTGCACAGATTGCGACTGTATCGCCATGGGCTGCCGTGCGACGATGCAGTTCCAATTCCGGTTGCGTCCGATGCAGCCGTTCGCGCAGCCGGTCTCCAGTCATTGCTTCATCAAGAAGCGACGAGAGGGGCAAGGACACCCGGTCCGGATCGCCCAGGTAGCGATCTCGATCCTCCGACGCAAGCATCGCGGCGTGAAGCTTGTACTTGGCGTCGCCGCCGGAGACATCCAATTCGATACCCAGTCCCACCATTGCGGCAATGGACTCGAGCAACATGAATCCCTGGGAATTGGGGGGGCTGGTCAACAGTCTATAGTCCCCGTAGTCAAGGCCCAGTGGATCGTTGGCCTCCGTTCGGTGAGCCGCCAGATCGTCCATGGTCAGCGGCGATCCCTGGCCTTGGAAGGTCGTGACAATACTCACCCCAACCGAGCCCGTGTAAAAGCACGATACGCCTTCTGCGGCGATGGTTTCCAACGAGACCCGCAAGGCTGGTTGGTTCAGAATGTCGCCTTCCCTGAGCGCTCGTCCGTTGGGGACGAAGAGATCCGCGATACCCTTGTCCTGAAGCAGCACTTCGCGTCGCCAGCGAATCCCGGCGGCCAGTGATCGCGAGACCGTCACCCCGTCTTCCGCTGCGCGGATAGCGGGGGCCACTATTTCGGCAAGTTCCATGGAGCCGCCTGTATCCAGGATTCGCGCCCAGCCACCGAGCAAACCGGGAACCGTAATCGAATGCGGTCCGGACCCCGGGACCTCAGAGAACCGGGACCGGTACTCCTCGACATCCACAGCGGCCGGCAGGGCTCCTGAACCGTTGACCGATACGGCTCTTCCGTCATGTCCGCCGATCAGGGCAAACAGATCTCCGCCAAGTCCACACTGATGAGGGAAAACGACGGTAAGCATTGCCGCCGCGGCCAATGCGGCATCGATGGCGTTACCTCCTCCAGCGAAAGCCTCATGTCCGGCACGAGTAGCCAATTCGTGTGGAGTGGCAATTGCGCCCGGCACTACTTACTCCATTCCAGCCCTTCGATCAGTACGGTTCGGGTTGGCGCACCTTCCGAGCCTTTCAATCGCATTGGAAGACAGCACATGAAGTAGGTGCCGTCCGAGATATTGCGCAGATCCGCGCCTTCCAGAATCACAACGCCATTGCCGCACAAGATATGATGGGTCGGCCACTCATCCGTCTGGTCTCGAGCCTCGATCGTGACGTAGTCGATTCCCACGATCCGTACGCCCGCATCGACGAGGGCCTGCGCCCCATCGGCCGCAATACCGACAAAAGAGAAGTCATACTCCTTCTTCGTCAGCCGCTTCTCGGAATTTGAAGTCTTGAACAACACCCGGGTAGCGCCGTTGAGGTTCGCCTGCTCCACCGTCTTTGCCGTAATCGCATCATCGTTTTCCGTGGTTGCATCGACGACCCGAACAGGCCCAATGAAAATATCGAGGGGAAGTTGTTCCACCGTTGCACCGTCTTCCAGAAAGTGACGAGGTGCATCGATGTGCGTGCCCGTGTGAGAACCGATCAACCAACGAGTGACCTCGGAGGGTGCGCCATCGGAAAGACGCATGACGGAGCGCATTTCAGGCTTCTTTCCCTGCCACCAGAAGAGCATGTCGGGCTCGATGTCCATCGATATATCGTGAATCTTCATCGCCGAAACTCCTTGCCTGTTGGAACCCACCCCAAAACTTGCTGCGCCGGTTCACGCCATCCCATTTGCTATAGGATTTTTGCTAAATTTTCAATATGTTGCGTATTGTGTACATTTGTTCGGGATTTTAGACAAATCCAAATCTTGATTGCAAACGGCTTGTCAGAGCGAAACTCGAGGAAAAGGACTTGCCCGAAAGAATGATCGGGAGACACCGTTCGCTTATGCGGCGTCCTCAAGGGCGATCAGCCCCATCCCGGTGGTCATCGGCGCATAATAGTGACGGTGCCGCTGGGTCACTCGGCAGCCAAGAGCGCCGCGCATCGTCAGCCACATGATCAACTCGACTGCCTCCGCTCCGGCGGCCTTCATCAGCTCGTGGTGGGTCAGTTCGCAGAGCACTTGCGGATCGGTCTCGATCTTGTCCAGAAACCATTTGTCCCATTCCGTGTTCATATAGCCGAATCGTTCGCCGTGGAGTTGGTGTGACATGCCACCGGTGCCGATGACGACGACGTTGAGGGCGTCGGGATAGGCCTCGACAGCCCGGCGCAGGGCCCGTCCCAGCTTGAAACAACGGGTAGCGGTCGGCAGCGGGTGCTGCAACACGTTTACTTGCAAGGGCACAACCTTGATATTCCAGTCGGGAACGTGATCGAAGCAGAGATTCATCGGAACAAGCAGGCCATGTTCCACCGCCATTTCCCGGCAGACTGTGATATCGAACTCTTCCTCATGAATCAGATGGCGGCACAGGTGCGCGGAGAATGCGGCATCGCCCTTCACCGGGGGCAACGGTCGGATGCCGAAACCCTCGTCCGCAATAGCGTACGTATCGGCCACTCCCAGCGCATAGGTCGGATACTTGTCGAATGAGAAATCGCAGGCATGGTCGTTGTAG
>VYEH01000221.1:3853-10263 GCA_009843005.1 Pseudomonadota bacterium
GACGATAATCGCAACGTCGGCATTGATTTCCTCGGAAAGCCACGACTGAACCGGCTTGTACGCATCGAACAAGGGTTTCCAGGCTGGCGTATCCTGCTTTCCCCGATCAAAGGCAACGCCAATCGACGGCACGTGGGAGGTTCCGATTCCAGCAGCGAGCGTGGCCATCAGGTCGCTCCCTTCACGTTGCGGGTTTCCAGGAATTCCTCAATTGTAAGCCCCAGTTGTTGGGCGCCCATCGGGTAAAGGGTAGTGCCCAGGACGGAGGCGATGCGGATTACGTTGTAGATGTTCGCTCCGCCTTTCTTGACGATATTGAGCCAATCCCGGTCGCGGATCATTTGCCGCTCCATTTCGCCAAGACCGAACTTCTCCATGAAGCGTTCTGCATCCTCCCTGAATTCCGCACGGTGTTCCTCCTGATTCAATGCCTCGGCGAGTTTGTTCAGGCGGGCGCCCCTGGTGCTCATTTCAAGATCGAAGACATAGGTGTTCTCGATGGGATCGTTCGGATCGAGCTGCCTGGTCACGTGCTACGCTTCCGTCTGGTGGTGATGTCGGATTGAAGGCATTGGGTGGTTGATCGAAATCTCACCGTACGATTCAGGCGACTGACTTGCGAAAGAAATTGCCCGAACCAACCTCGCGCCAGGCCGATCCCGATTCGAACGTGACGCCGATCGGATTCCCGCCCTCCTGCACGATCCTGATTTGCTTCTTCAACAGCCGGCGCAACATGATGACGCCCTTGTCACTGGATGCCAGTCGCTCTTCGGAGTGCAACGTGATCGGACCCTGCGATTTCTGAACTTCCCAGTCGCCAGGTGTTGTCCAAAGTTCTTCCTCGGTCATTTGTGACCAGGGCTTTGGAAGTATGGGCGCCGTGACCAGGGGAATACCTTCGAAATCCCCGGGCATTCGGGTCAGGTGAAATGTTCGATGATGCGTGTCGTCCACGGGGACAAGCCATCCCATGCTTTCCGCCCGTCCTTCGGTCAGTGCGATGTTGGGTACGCTGCGGGTGTTTGGAAACAGCACTGGCGTAATGCGTTCAACCGTCCGGCCGTCGCCCAGATCCCGAAACGAGCGGTATCGCATGCCCAGGGGGGTATATTCCCAGATCACTTCCTGCCTGATGGCCATGTTGGGGGTGAACTGCAGGCCGCTGAATCCTGCGTGCAGTATATAGACGTGATGCGGGTCCATCGTGTTTTCCCAGTCCTGCAGCCAGTTCCAGGGAATGATTTCCTCGGTTTCATCGCCGCCCACACTGAAAGTAACACCGTCGGGCACGATCTTCTCGTCCGGCGCAAGATCCTCGAAGAGGTCCCAGCGGGGAAGTACCGGTTGCCTGTCCGGCGGACCCATGTATGCCCAAACGAGGCCGTAGCGCTCCTTCACCGGATACCACGGTTGGCGCACGCCGTACTTGTGTTTGCTGTGGGCCGGTTCGCATGGTTGGTCCAGGCAGCGACCCCTCACGTCGAAATGCCAACCATGGTAGGGGCAGCGTATGCCGTTCTCGTCGACCTTGCCAAAATACAGGTCCGCGCCTCGATGCGCACAGCGTGGAGTAACGAGGCCAGGTCGACCCGACAGGTCGCGGAACAGCACGAGGTCCTCGTTAAGTACGCGAAGTTTCCGCGGCCGCTCTCGCAAGCGTTCCGACATCTCCACCGGGTGCCAATATCGGCGCATCAGTTCGCCGCATGGCGTCCCCCGGCCGGTCTCCGTAATGACGGGATTATGTGTGTGCGTCGGACGGCCGTACGCGTTGCCGTCTGCCGAGTGTTTCGCACGTGGCCCTTTCATGCGACCCTCAACTTGAGGTCAAAATCACTCACTTGACCGAGCTTTGGTGGATCGTTTTCGTAATCCGAACAAGATATTCACAATCCGAACAAATATAGCAAAAGCAAATCTCGGTTGACAGCGATGCGAAGATTGGGCGAATGCCCTGTTTCACTGTATCCGGGACGAGATCTCTGGATTGAGAAATAGTGTTGCATTCGCAATTGCCACGGGCTGCTAGGATTGACATTGTCTTGCAGACCGCGGTCTGTAATTCGCGAACCACCATCTCCGGAGCCACTATCCGGAGTAGGGTCGAAAATTCGCGTTGACACGGAAACGGAGGAAAATGTGACCGACCTCAAGACGAGAATCAACCGGGCAAACGAGGATGCATTGCGAATCCTGCTTTCGGGCCGGCCGGTACTGGTTGATGTTCAACCGGCGATCGATGTCGTGCCCGGGATGCGGAGGAACATGGTCCTGCATTCCGCACCTCCCATCGCATGGCGCGACATGTGCGAACCGCACCGAAAGAGTATAGTCGGCGCGATTCTCTGGGAAGGTCTTGCAAACACGCCTGAACAGGCCGAGAACATGATTCAGGGCCGGGAAGTCCTGATCGAACCCTGCCACCACCATGACGCGGTTGGAGCAGGAACGGGCATTACCTCGGCCTCGACGCCGATGTTCGTCGTCAGGAACGAGAAGTTCGGCAACATGGCCTTCAGTTGTCTTTCGGAAGGCGGCACCCTGAACTTGCTCAAATGGGGCTGTTACGATGAACCGATCGCGACGAACCTGAGCTGGCAAGCCGAGGTTCTCGGGCCGGCTCTCGGAGCCGCCGTCAGGGCGATCGGTGGTGTGGACGTAAGAAGCATCATTACGCGGGCCGTGCAGATGGGCGATGAGTGCCACAATCGGAGTATCGCGGCCCATGGCCTGTTCTACCGCGAGATCGCGGTTGCGCTCCTCGACACGGCCCCGGATCGTGACTCACTCTCTGCTTGCATCAATTTTCTGACGCAGGCCGAACATTTCTTTCTGCACGGCATCATGGCCGCGGCCAAGGCGATTCTGAATGCCGCCGTGGGTATGGAATACAGCACCATGGTAACGGCCATGGCCAGGAACGGAGTCGACTTCGGTATCCGTGTTGCGGGTCTCGGCGACGACTGGTTTACCGCCCCCGCCAACTATGTCGACGGACTCTACTTTCGCTCCGAGTGGGGTCCCGCCGACGCAGCGCCTGACCTTGGCGACAGCAGCATCACGGAGACCGTCGGGCTTGGCGGATTCATTCAGGCCGCTGCTCCGACCGTGCAGTCCTATGTCGGCGGAACCATGCAACAGGCCATCAACAACACACGGGAAATGGAAACCATCTGTATCGGGGTCAACCCTGATGTTCAGATCCCCAGCCTGGACTTTGACGGCGCCCCCGTCGGCATCGACATTCGCAAGGTCGTCAGTACCGGAACAACTCCGCTGATCGATACGGCCATTACGCACCGGGACGGTGGATTGATCGGAGCAGGCCAGGTACGCGCGCCCATGGGTTGTTTCGAAAAGGCGCTCCAGGCGTTTTCCCGGCGGTATCGGGCGTCGTGACGCAATTGCAGTCCCGTATCGAAGCCGCAAATCAGGCTGCGCTGAGAGTATTTCAAAACAGCCGCCCCATTTGGTTCGATGTCCGGCCCGCCATCGACGCATTGCCCGGCATGACCCGCAAATTGATTCTTCATGCCGGGCCGCCGATCGAATGGCGACGCATGTGCGAGCCACAGCGAACCGGTGCGATCTGCGCCGCGCTGTTCGAAGGGCTGGCGGGCACTCGGGTCGAGGCCATGGCGCGAATAGAGGCCGGCGACATACGCCTCGCGCCGTGTCACGAATATGGCGCAGTAGGCGGAATGGCTGGAATTACGAGCGCCTCGACCCCCGTCGCCATGGTCCGCGACGAAGTCAATGAGACGGTTGGCTGCTCGCTGCTGTTCCAGGGACCGCGCGGGCAATTGCGTGATCGGGACCAGTACGAACGGGAAACAGTCAGGCAGTGGCGTTGGCTGGTTGAGGTCCTTGGACCCGTCTTGCAATCCGCGATCCGGGCCAAGGGCGGTATCGACGTCAGGCAGCTCGAGGCGAAGGCGTTGCAGATGGGCGATGAATGCCACAATCGCAACAGCGCGGGAAGCGTATTGCTGTTGCGGGAACTGCTGCCGTCGCTGGTTCGGCTGCGCGTCGATGCGGCAACCCTGCGGGACTGTGTCGAATACCTTGCCTGGGCGGAACAATTTTCCCTGTGCGTTTCGATGGCTGCAGCGAAGGCGGCCGCCGATGCCGCCGGCGGGATCGCCCACAGCACCATTGTCACGGCGCTGGCGAGGAACGGGGTTGATTTTGGCATCCGGGTGAGTGGGCTCGGCGACACCTGGTTTACGGCGCCGGCCAATCCCGTGGACGGACTACTTTTCTCCTCGGAATGGAGCGAGAATGATACGGTGCCCGACATGGGCGACAGCTCGATCATGGAGACGGTCGGACTGGGAGGTTATGTGCAGGTCGCCGCACCCGTTCTCCAGCAATTCGTCGGCGGCTCATTCCAGCGCGCGGTGCAGCTCAGCGAGGAGATGCGCCAGATCACGGCGGGTGTCCTTCCAGACTACCGGATTCCGAATCTCGACTTCGCTGCGGCGCCTGTCGCTACCGATATCCGTCATGTCGTGCGGACGGGAATCGCACCGATCATCGACACCGCCATCGCCCACAGGAAGGGGGGCGTGATAGGCGCCGGCCAGACGCGCGCACCAATGGACTGTTTCAACAAGGCTCTGGTCGCATTCTCCGCTAGGTACCGGGAGGATCCATAATTGCCGCGGCGCCTGCTGCGGCACATGCTTCGTCTTGTTCGGCGGTGCCGCCCCCTGCACCAATTGCGCCGACCCGTTTCCCGTTCACTACAATGGGCACGGCGCCCTGACTGAAAATCATTCGATCGCCGGCCAGTTCGTTTATTCGCTGCATGACGTGCAGGTCCGGCGGAATGCGTCCGCTCGGACTGCCTGTAGCCGCTGAAGCTGTCGCCTTGCCGACAGCCCCGTAAGAGGCTGCCCAACCCGCCCCGTCCATGCGGGCAAACGCCACAGGATGGCCGCCGTCATCGCAGACGGCCACGCTGATCCGGATATCCATCTGTCGGGCCTGCACGATGGCGGCGGAGATGGCGCGGTTGGCGTGTTCCAGCTCCAAGTCAGTACCTCAAGATCGTGCCGGCGGGCGTGCATTGTACCGTCAATCCCTTCATGGCATCGTCTTGCGCAGACTATGGGGAACACCTAGACTCGATGGCCCTCGTTTGCTTTGCGAACGGATGTTCGCGGCAAACACGTCGTCGCGGAGTATTGAATTGGGCGCCGAACTTTCGTTCAAGGGCAGTTTCGTCGAGCGACAGGGACTCTGGGACGACACACGGATCGCCATGGCGCGCGACATGCTCTCAGCCATTCAGCGCGACGAACTTGAAGTGGTCCGCTTCGTATTCGCCGACCAGCACGGAATCACCCGTGGAAAGGCAATAAATCGAGGGGCGGTTGCCGATGCCATTGTCAATGGTTGCACGGTCGTTTCGACACTGATCCTGAAGGACACGTCGCACCGAACGATAATGCCCGTCTGGCAGGCGGGTGCCGGAATGAATTCACCTCGTCTGACCGGTGCGGCTGATCTGATCATGATGGCCGATCCAGCCACTTTTCGGCGATTGCCATGGGCGCCGACAAACGGTTGGGTGCTTTGCGATCTGTACTATCCGGATGGAGAGCCCGTGGCACTGTCCACACGACAATTGCTGCGCAGGGCTCTGGATCGATTGCAGGATCACGGGCTCGGATTGCTGACCGGGCTTGAGATCGAGTTTCACCTGTTTCGTGTCGCCGATCCCAACCTCCGTCCACAGGACTGCACCCAGCCGGGTGCACCGCCCAGTGTGACGTTGCTTCAACACGGCTACCAGTACCTGACGGAACTGCGGTATGACGGACTCGAACCGGTGTTTGCGGAAATACGGCGTGGGTTGCATGAGTTGGGATTGCCCCTCAGGTCAGAGGAGATCGAGTTCGGTCCGAGTCAGATCGAACTGACGTTCGGGCCCTGCAAAGGAATGCAGACCGCAGACAATGTCGTGCTGACCCGTAGCGCCATAAAGCAGATTTGTCATCGCCATGGTTATCTTGCGACGTTCATGTGTTGCCCGCAGATTCCCAACACGTTCGCAAGCGGATGGCACCTGCACCAAAGTCTGTTCGATACGCAGACCGGAGAGAATCGCTTTGTACCCGGCGCCAACGAGGAATATCTCTCGGATGTCGGACGCGGTTATCTTGGCGGTCTGCTTCGGCACGCTCGCGCCGCCTGCATGCTGACGGCGCCGACGATCAACGCATACAAGCGCTACAAGCCTCATGCGCTGGCGCCGGACCGAATCCAATGGGGCCACGACAACAAGGGAGCGATGCTGCGCGTCATCGCCGGAACCACCGCCGCTGCCACCCGCAGCGAGATTCGGGTCGGGGAACCGGCGGCGAATCCCTACCTCTATTTGAGTTCGAGGTGTTTAGCGG
>VYEH01000221.1:10273-20815 GCA_009843005.1 Pseudomonadota bacterium
AACCGCCGCTGCCCGTCGAGGAACCGTATGCCTCAGACGCCGAGAGGCTGCCGCGCAGCTTGATCGAGGCGCTGGCGGCTTTTCAGCAAAGCGATTTCTTCCGGGCCGCCTACGGTGACGAATTTGTCGACTATCTGGCCACCATCAAACAGGCTGAGATCGATCGTTTCATGTCCGCGGTCACCGACTGGGAACAGCGCGAATACCTGGAAATGTTCTGACGGACGGATGAAGCGCCGCCCGGAGACTGCTGCCTGTCAGGAGGACTCGATGAGAATGTTGATCGACGGTGAATTGGTTTCCGGAACTGACAGTTTCGATGTCCTGAATCCTGCCGACGAGACCGTGCTCGGCTCTGCACCCGAGTGCTCCCAGGCGAACCTCGATCGGGCGGTGCATGCCGCGCAAGAGGCGTTTCGCGGCTGGCGACGCAACATCGAGAAGCGTCGCGACGTGCTGCGTCGCGCAGCTGTCGTACTCAGGGAAAATGCGGATCCCCTGGCCCGGTTGCTCACACAGGAGCAGGGAAAGCCCCTCGCGAAAGCCAGGGGTGAGATCGGAGGATCCGCACGCTGGTTCGAATACACTGCTGAGCTCGAGTATTCCAGCCAGGCCATCGAAGTCGCCGGACAACGCAGCGTCACCGTGCATCATCGGCCCCTTGGCGTCGTGGCAGCGATCATCCCCTGGAATTATCCCGTCATAACCGCGGTCTGGAAAATCGCCCCTGCGCTCCTGGCCGGCAACACGGTGGTGCTCAAGCCATCCCCGTTTACACCATTGGCAACGCTCAAAATGGCCGAATTGCTCAATGACGTGATACCCAGGGGCGTCCTGAATGTCGTCTCGGGCGGCGATGAACTTGGCGCGCGGATGACCAGCCACCCGGGCGTGCGCAAGATCGCATTCACGGGGTCCATCTCGACCGGCAAAGCCGTAGCGGCGGCGGCCGCGCCCGATCTGAAGCGTATCACGCTTGAATTGGGCGGCAACGATCCGGCTATCGTGCTTCCCGACGCGGTTCCTGAGGCGATTACCGAACACCTGTTTCGGGCCGCGTTCGAGAACAGCGGGCAAGTGTGCGTGGCGATCAAGAGAGTCTACGTCCCCGAACAGCTCTACAACAGGTTCGCAGAAGAGTTCGCGCGTTTCGCCGGTACGGTGAAACTCGGAAACGGGCTCGACGAGTCCAGCGAACTGGGGCCGGTAAACAACGACCGGCAGTTCGAGCGCGTGCTTGACCTTATCGGCGACGTGCGCGAGCGTGGCGGAAGAATTGCCGTCGGCGGCGCACGGCACGGCGAGCAGGGATATTTCATCGAGCCTGCTATCGCCACGGACGTTCCCGACGACGCGCGTCTCGTTTCCGAAGAGCAGTTTGGCCCGGCTTTGCCGCTATTGTCCTATCGAGATGTCGACGAGGCGGTCGACCGGGCGAATGCCGGAATGTTCGGGCTGGCGGCGTCCGTCTGGGGCGAAGATACGCAGCGCGCCTCCGAAATTGGCGGCGAACTGGAATGTGGTACGGTATGGGTGAACCAGCATCTGAACATCGTACCGCAGGTGCCCATGGGTGGCTGGAAGTGGTCCGGCATCGGCGTCGAAAACGGGATTTGGGGCCTGCTCCAGTTCACCCAGATGCAGGTCGTGGAGGTGGCCTGAGTCTGGACGTTTGCTGACGATCATGCTCAGGAAGTTTTCTGGCGCTCGCCGTCGCACCGTTCAGGGTAACTGGTGGTGCCGCGTCTGCACGGTATCTTGGGACGACAGTCTGGCTGCCACCGCTTCTGCCACGTGAACCGAGCGGTGCCGCCCGCCGGTGCAGCCGATAGCGACTGTCAGGTACGCGCGTTGGGACTCCTTGTAGCGCGGGATCCAGCGCTTCAGGAACGCGGCGATGTCGTCCACCATGGCCTGAACCTGCGGCTGCTTCCCCAGAAATTCCTTTACAGGGCGGTCGCGCCCCGTCAACGGGCGAAGCCCCGGTTCCCAGTATGGATTGGGTAGGCAGCGGACGTCGAAGACGAAGTCCGCGTCGGCCGGCAGGCCATGCTTGAATCCGAAGGACTCCAGCAGAATGGACAGCTTGCCCTCGGCTCGGCTGGCGACCCGATTGACTATAAGGCCCCTGAGTTCATGCACGTTCATCGTGCTGGTATCCACAACCAAGTCTGCGATATCGACGATTGTTTCGAGCAGCCGGGACTCCCGTTCGAGCGCCTCGGTCAGGCTGACCCGGTCGGTGGTCAGCGGATGCTTGCGCCGGGTCTCGCTGAAGCGCGACAACAGCACATCCTCGCCGGCCTGCAGGAAGATCACCTCGCAGGCGATACCGGCCTTGCGCAGTTCCTGCACCAGCAACGGAAGCCGCGGGATGTCCGCGGCGTTGCGGGCGTCGGCGCACAGCGCCACACGTCTGAACGCGGGGTCCTGCTGGGGCAGCGTCTCGTCCACGAACGACTGCAGCAGCGTGACCGGAATGTTGTCGATGCAGTAATACCCCGCGTCCTCCAGCGCGTTGAGAGCGACGCTTTTCCCGGACCCTGAAAGTCCGCTCAGGACTACCAGCCGCATCTTTTCTCCCCCGGACAGCGACCCCGATCGGCAGGCGGCTACCCGTAACGGCGCCTCGCGGCGCGCTTGCCGAGGCGATCGATCTGTTTTTCCTTGTGCTTCTTGACCTGACGGTCGAGCTTGTCGACGAGCCCGTCTATCGCGGCGTTCATATTCTCGGCGACGGAGTCGGCGTGGAGGGTGCCGCCGTCCAGATGAACGGTGGCCTCCGCGCGACTGGACAGCTTCTCGGTCGTCAGGATGCAGTGAACATCGATCACATGGTCGAAATGGCGTTCGATTCGAGCCAGCTTGGAACTGACGTGGCGGCGAACCGCAGGGCTCAAGTCCACGTGATGACCGGTGATATTCAACTGCATGTTTCTCTCCCGGACCCATCGGGCCCGTTTCCTTTACTGGACCGTTCCGGCCCGTTTTCTCTCCGTTGAAGTCGGGATATTCATCGCATCCCGATACTTCGCCACCGTTCTTCGCGCAACCTTGATGCCGTCCTTCGCCAGGAGGTTGGCGATCCGGTTGTCGCTCAACGGTTTTTCGGCCACCTCGCCGGCAATCAGGCGGCGGATCATCGCGCGCACGGCCGTCGATGAGCGCTCTCCACCGTCGCCGTCGACATGACTCGAAAAGAAATACCTGAACTCGATGATACCGCGCGGCGTATGCATGTGCTTGTTGGCGGTGACCCTCGATACGGTGGATTCGTGCATATCGATGGCCTCGGCGATGTCGCGAAGCACCATCGGGCGCATGAACTCCTCGCCGTGATCGAGAAAGTCCGTCTGGCGCTCGACGATGGCCTCGGCCACCTTCAACAGCGTCTCGTTACGAATCTCCAGGCTGCGAACGAGCCACCTCGCCTCCTGCAACTGGGCGCGCAGGACGCTGTACTGCTCTCCGCGGCCAAGCGAGCCGGCATAGGACTGGTTCACCCGCAGCCACGGCGTCACCGACGCGTTGAGCTCGACGATCCACTTGCGGTCGCTGCGGCGTACGAAGACATCCGGAATCGCGTACTCCGCCGCGGGCGCATGGATCGCCGCCCCGGGACGCGGATGGCAGGCGCGCACCAACAATAACGCTTCCTCCACATCTTCCCAGGATGCCTGCAGGAGTCGCATCAGCGTACTCGTCCGGCGCTCCGCGACGAGTTCAAGGTGTTCGGTGGCGATGGTCCGTGCAAGCTCGAGACAGGGGGTGGACGGATCGAGCTGCGCCAACTGCAGGAGCACGGACTCGCTGACCGAGCGGGCGCCGACACCCGCGGGGTCGAGGCGCTGAACGAGCTGGATCGCCGCCTCGATTTCCTCCTCCGAGGTCACCACGTCGGGCGCCAGCGTCGCCTGGATGGACAAGGCATCATCGGTGAGATAACCGTCGTCGTTGATGGCGTCGATGATGGCCTGACCGATCGCGGTCGTGCGCGCGTCAAGACTCTCAAGCTCCAGTTGCCAGAGCAGGTGGCCGCGCAGCGTCTCCTCCGAACGGTCGGCGAAGTCGAACAGACCCTCCGGAGCCGGATTCGCCGGTGCGTCTCCGGGGCCTGCGGTCTCGGCCCACTCGCCCATGGAATCGTCGTCTGCGGCCCCTTCGGCAGCGGCCTCGAACGGATCCGGCGCCTGTTCCGGTTCGGCGGGCGCTTCCATGTCCGGCTCCTCGGCCTCCAGCATCACGTTTTCGTCCAGTGCATCCTGGATCTCGGCGCGCAGATCGGCGACGGGCAGGAGCAACAGGCGTATCGCCTGCTGCAGATGCGGCGTCATGGTGAGCTGTTGCGCTGTCCTGAGCTTGAGTGCCGGTTTCAGCATGGAGCAAGTGCGCTGTCCAGCGGCGGGGCTGCAGCCACTAATGCGTCATTATCGGTGGAATAGCGCACTGGACTACAGGGAAAAGTCCTGCCCGAGATAGACATCGCGTACGCTCTGGTTCGACAGCAGTTCCACCGGCGTCCCGGAGGCCATGAGAGCGCCGTTGTTCAGTATGTAGGCCCGGCCGCAGATCCCCAGCGTCTCTCGTACGTTGTGGTCGGTGATCAGCACGCCGATCTCGCGCTCGACCAGGTGGCGGATGATGCGCTGAATGTCCAGCACCGAGATCGGGTCGACGCCCGCGAAGGGTTCGTCCAGGAGAATGAACTTGGGGTTCGCCGCCAGGGTGCGGGCGATCTCCACTCGCCTGCGTTCGCCGCCCGACAGCGAGATCCCGAGACTGTCGCGGACATGGCCGATGTGAAGTTCCTCGATGAGTTCTTCCATCACGCGCTGCCGTTCGGCGCGATCGAGGTCGTTGCGCAGTTGCAGGATGGAGCGAATGTTGTCGGCGGCGCTGAGCTTGCGGAATACCGACGCCTCCTGGGGCAGGTAGCCCAGCCCGAGCCGCGCCCTGCGGTGTACGGGCAGGCGGGTCACGTCCCGGCCGTTGAGGATGATCCTGCCCCGGCCGCAACCGATCAGGCCGACGATCATGTAGAAGGCGGTGGTCTTGCCGGCGCCGTTGGGGCCCAGCAGGCCCACGACTTCGCCGCTTTCAATGGAGATCGACAGGTCCTGTACCACCTCGCGCGTTCGGTAACGCTTGGCTATGCCGAGGGCTTCGAGCTTGTTCATGGCCCGTCGGCATCGTCCGGGGGGGGCAATATCGTGATGGACACCGGTTCGCCGCACTCGGAGGAGCCGGAGGTGATTTTCTTGTCGTCGATGTTGTAGATCAGGTCGCAGCCGGAGAATTCGTTGGGACCCTCGCTGAGCCGGGCGCTCCCGGTCATGCGCAGCGTCCGCTCGGCGCTGTCGTATCGCAGCACTTCGGCGCCTCCCTGGATCGGCTCCCCGCGCTCGGGATTCCGGTCCTGGAACCGGGCCGGATTCCCCTCAAGTTCCACGACCAGCGAGTCATGGGTCTCGAACAGTATCTCCGCCCGGGACGATTCGATCACGGCGGTGTCCAGGTCTATGCGCACATTGCCGATGAACTCCCACTGGCTCCGGTCGAAATCCAGATCGGAAGCCACCGCTTCGTCGGCCTCGATCATGAAGTCGCCCTGGGCGATGCGCAGCCCCCTGAACATCATGGTGTTCGACTCCCTGTCAAAAGACGACCACTCCGCGTCCAGCGAGACACGCAGGTCTTCATCCTGGGCGTGGGCCTGCCCGGGCGCCAGCATGGTTCCATGGGCCAGCGCCGCTGCCGGAGCCAGCGCCCACACCCTGAAACCGAACTTACGGGCCGAATACACCATGTACGTTGGATTCTAGCGCCAAGCGCTCCGCCTTCAAATTCGCACTGAGGCCGACGGCGTCCAGCCGACGGTCGTGGAACCAGAGGCTCACCGGGCCGTCGGTGCGCACATCGAAGGTTTCAGGCTCCAGCCGCAGCGACGAGGTGCGGATCAACATCGGCCCCGAGTCCGACGGTTCGCTCCTGGTCAGTTCCACCTCGCCGCTGAAATCCAGGTACGTTTCCCCGAGAAACGCCTGGCCTTGCGTGGCGGTGAGCACCCAGGGCACCTGGGTGTCGGGTTGGTAACGCACGGCGATGTCGCTCAGCAGCAGGCGCTGCTCCGCGGGCAGTTCTTCGGCGCGGGCGGCCTGCACGTGGAACAGTGCCCGTCCCTCCTCATCCGTCCCCAATATCGAGGCGCCGTTCAGGTAATACCCAGGCGCGGCGGCGCCCATCACGGCCACGGGACCGTCGCTCTCGATGCCCTGCCGGCTCCACAGCCAGGTGAGCATTGCGATGGCCGTAAGCGCGCCCAGCGCAAACAGTTCCCGACGTTGGAACGGCCGCGTCATGCCGTCATCCCGCCAACAGCAGCATGTCGCATGCTTCACGCACGGCGCCGTACCCGCCCCTCGCCGACGTCCGGTAGTGAGCGGCCTCCACCGCGGGTCCGCGCGCGTCCGCAACGGCGATCGCAAGTCCGGCCCGGCGCATCATGGGCACGTCGGTCGTGTCGTCGCCGACGCAGGCCACGGCGTCCAACCCGATGTCCATCCGTTCGGCAATTTCCGTCACCGCTTCGAGCTTGTTCTCTTCACCCTGGACAACCGTCTCCACGCCAAGTTCCTTCATCCTGGCCGTCACCGCCGGCGTGCGGCGGGCGGAGATGACCGCTACCGCGATCCCGGCCGCCATGACCGCCTTGATGCCGGCGCCGTCGTGGACGTGGAACCGCTGCAGCGACTCGCCTCCCGCCCCGTAGTACAGCCCGCCGTCCGTGAGTACGCCGTCCACGTCCAGCACCAACAAGCGGATCCTGCGAGCGCGCTCCAGCGTGTCCGGGGTCATCAGACCACCCCGGCCCGAAACACGTCGTGGATGTTCAGCGCGCCGACCAGCTTATTCTCCTCGTCAAGCACCAGCAGCGCCGTGATGCCGTGGTCTTCCATCAGGCGTACGGCCCGGGCCGCGAGGTCGTCCTGGTGGACGGTTTTCCCGCCCGGCGTCATGACCTCGCCGATGGGAGTGTCGTGGATATCGATGCGCCGGTCCAGCGTCCGGCGCAGGTCGCCGTCGGTGAACACGCCGCAAAGCCTGCCGCTGCCGTCCACCACGGCCGTGATGCCGAGATTCCCGCGGGACATTTCCAGCAGGCCGTCGCTCACGGATGTCTCCGGCGTTACGCTGGGGATGTCGCCGCCCTCGTGCATGATGTCCCGCACGCGCACCAGCAGCCGCCGGCCCAGCACGCCGCCAGGATGAAAATTGGCGAAGTCCTCCTCCCTGAACCCCCGCTGTTCCAGCAGCACGATGGCCAGCGCATCGCCCATGGCCAGCGCCGCGGTGGTGCTTGCGGTGGGCGCCAGATTGAGGGGACAGGCTTCTTCGGCCACGCTGATGTCCAGGTTGACCGAAGCCGCCCGGGCCAGTGTGGACCGGGGGTTCCCCGTCATGGCGATCAAAGGCAGGCCGAGCCGCTTGATGTGTGGCAGCAGGAAGGCGATCTCCTGGGTCTCGCCTGAATAGGAAATGGCCAGGATCACGTCCTGGCCGGTGATCATGCCCATGTCGCCATGCCCGGCTTCGCCTGCGTGCACGAAGAAAGCCGGCGATCCGGTGCTCGCCAGCGTGGCGGCGATCTTGCTGCCCACGTGCCCGGACTTGCCAAGGCCAATGACCACGATCCGGGCCTGGTTGCGCTGCGCCTCGATGCATATCTCGCACGCAGCCGGCAATCCGTCGCCCAGCCGAGGGATCAGCGCGCGAATGGCGTCGGACTCGATCTCCAGCACCCGGCGCGCCGTGATCAGCGGGTCGACAACGTTGGTGGTCACGGACATGGGGCGAGATTCTAGCAGCCCACAAGGCTGCCGCGACTGACTGACCGGGAAGCAGCCGCTCCTGGTCATTGCCGGACATCCGGGACAAGACTAGAATCCGGGCATGAGCAGTGCGCAACCGATTCTGGATGTGGCCCGTTCCCTTTCGGAGCGGCGGGCGGATGATGCCTGGACGGCTCCTGCACTGCCGGGGCTCGAGTTCCCGGGTTGCATACCCCGGCGCGTGAGGCGCTCCGAGATAGAGGCCTACGAGGAGCGGCTGGAGTTCTGGGACGCCCGCACGGAGACCGCGTGGGTGTGCGAGCCACCGGTTACAGCCGCCCACGAGCGCCCTTCCCGGGCCTTGACGGCGCTGGCGGAGCGCATCGCCGCGGTGCGCGGGTCGCCCGTCACCTGCTTTGGTTCGTTGAGCCTGATTCTGCTCGACGCGGCCGGCGCGCCTCGGCGCGTCATGCAGCCCGACGAGTCGCTCTACCTGCGACCGGTATCGGCGAACCTGCCCCATTCCGGGGATATGGTTGTGGGCGAGCACGACTTCCCCGACGTGGTGCTGGAGGTGGACCACACCACCGACGCGCGCCGGGGCAAGCTGAAGCTTTACGAGGCGTGGGGGTTCCCGGAAGTATGGATCCATGTGCCCACCGCGCCCTCGCCCAGCCGCGCGAAGAGCCGGCTTCCCGGGCTGACGATCCACCTGCTGGAAGGCGGCGCCTACCGTGTGTCTTCAGTCAGCCGGGCGATTCCGGGCTGGACGGCGGATGAAATTCACGCCGCCCTGGACGAGACGGCGCGGTCGGCGAAAACGCTCGGGGTTCTGGAGCGGGTGGGCCTGACACTCGGCGCGCGCGAAGGCACCGGGCCTGACGACGACCCGCTGCTGCGTTCGCAACGCCTGACGGCCCAGCGGCAGTTGCTGCGCCGTCTGGCGGACCGCAAGATCGGTCGGGCGGCGGCGGCGGAGTTCGTGCGCTGGCTCGAAACCGAGACCGACCCGGCCCGCCTCGCCGAAGCCGGAGAGCGCATCATCGACTGCGCCACGGTGGACGGCTTGCCGGGAGACGCGTAAACCAGTCAGCCGATGGTGGGGTAGACTGTGCGCTCTCCGGATTCGCGCCACGCAGGCGACCTATGGACCCAAAGGAAATTGCCAACTTGATCGAGGCCGGTTTGCCGGGATCGCGGGCCGAAGTCCGCACCGACGGGCAGGGGCATTACGAGGCGCTGGTGATCGCGGACGAATTCGCCGGCCTGCGCAGCCTTCGCCGACACCAGAAGGTCTACGCGACCCTGGGTGACCGCGTCGGCGGGGAGATTCACGCCCTGGCGTTGAGGACCTTCACCCCGGAGGAGTGGCAGGATAGAGTCGGTAAATCCTAGGCGCATCCGAGCGGATCGCGGATTTGGACAAACTGGAAGTCATCGGCGGTGCGCGCCTTTCCGGTGAGGCCCGCATCTCTGGCGCCAAGAACGCGGCCCTGCCCATTCTGGCCGCCTCGTTGCTGGCCGAGAAGCCGGTCGTTCTGGAAAACGTCCCCTCGCTCAACGATGTCACCACGACGGTCCGGCTGCTGCGCCGCATCGGCCTGGACATCGACTTCAACGGTCATTCCCGGATCGGCGTGACGCCGTCGAAAATCGAGCGGTTCTAGGCGCCCTACGACCTGGTCAAGACGATGCGCGCGTCCGTACTGGTGCTCGGTCCGCTCCTCGGGCGCTACGGCCGTGCAGATGTCTCCCTGCCGGGAGGCTGCGCCATCGGTGCGCGGCCCGTGAACCTACACGTCGCGGGACTGCGCGCGCTGGGCGCGGATATCGGCATCGAGAACGGCAACATCCGCGCACGCGCCAGCCGCCTGCGCGGCGCGCGGATCGTGCTGGACACCGTCACCGTCACCGGCACGGAGAACCTGATGATGGCCGCCGCGCTGGCCAGGGGCGAATCGGTCATCGAGAACGCGGCACGTGAACCGGAAATCGTCGACCTGGCGGAGTTCCTGGTAAGACTGGGCGCCGTCATCGAAGGCGCCGGCACCAACACCATCCACATCCAGGGCGTCGACAACCTGGGCGGTGCGCGCCATACGGTGCTGCCCGACCGCATCGAGAGCGGCACCTACCTGGTAGCGGGGGCCATCACCGGCGGCAGGATCCGAATCAACCGGACTCGACCGAACCACCTGGATGCCGTCATCGCCAAGCTGGTCGAGGCCGGGGCCTTCATAAGGTCCGGCGCCGACTGGATCGCACTCGACATGCAGGGCGAGCGCCCGCGGGCAGTGGACCTGCGCACCTCGCCCTATCCCGGTTTCCCGACCGACATGCAGGCGCAGTTCTGCGCCCTCAACGCCATCGCTACAGGCGCCGGCGTCATCACCGAGACCGTGTTCGAGAACCGCTTCACCCACGCGCTGGAACTGCAGCGCATGGGCGCCGACCTCAGCGTGGAGGGCAACACCGTGATCAGCCGCGGCGTCACCGACCTCACCGGAGCGCCCGTCATGGCCACCGACCTGCGCGCCTCCGCGTCCCTGGTCCTGGCCGGACTGGCGGCGTCCGGCCGCACGATTATTGATCGCATCTACCATATTGACCGGGGCTACGAACGCATTGAGGAAAAGCTCTCGCAACTTGGGGGGCGAATCAGACGGTTAACCGGGTAGTACGGCGGTCGGGGGGGCGGGGGGGGGGGGTGGGG
>VYEH01000221.1:20825-21734 GCA_009843005.1 Pseudomonadota bacterium
GGTGCTGGCCTGCCTGTTTCGGCGATGACTATCGTGGGGGCGCTTCCGCTCGATGGGCGTGCGCGGATAGCGGCTGCGAGCTTAATCTCGTGCCGCCATCCCTGGCGGGACGAGAATCGACGGCTCCTCGCTAATGGCCATCCATGGCCCGCTCGTCGCCGACGACGCGATCAAGCACTGTCCCACAGATGCCCGCCGATCGCGGTTGCTGATCGACCTGTCGATCTCCGTCCCATAATCTAGCTAGATTACCTAAATCCAAACCCCGGGAGTTGAACCATGCAGGTCAACATACACGAGGCAAAGTCTCAGCTTTCCAAACTCATCGCTGCCGCCGAAGCGGGGGACGATGTGGACATTGCGCGCAAGGGCAGGCCTGCGGTAAGGCTGGTGCCCATAAGGAACGTCGGGTTCTGTTTCGGCACGCTGGCGCACCTTGCGGACACCGTGCCGGACTTTGACAAGCCGATGGATGCGGATGAGCTGGCGCTCTGGGAGGGCGGGCGTTGAGCGGTAATTCCGTGCGCGACGTGAATCCACCAAGGTAGACGCGCCAATCGGCAAGGCATTCCCGGACCTTGCGGGTATCGGCATGCTGCTACAATCGGCGCGTCGCGCCGACCTGGTGCGGGCCGATCTGCGCCGGGCTGTTTCGTGGCGAAATGATAGTCGTGGGTTGCAAGCACGCCGCGCACTCTTTGGGCTCGCGCAAGCAGCAGTAAGCGGTAAGTGGAAGTAGCAGCGCGCCTGGACCCGAGGTCATTGAGATGCCAAGTTGAATTCATTCGGTGCACATTGAGGGATTTCGCTCGCGGGCAGATATCGAGTTCAGGCCGGGGCCGGGCGTCACCGTTCTGCTGGGAGCCAACGGTGCGGGCAAATCGAACATCCTGCATTTCTTCGAGATGA
>VYEH01000221.1:21744-22122 GCA_009843005.1 Pseudomonadota bacterium
TTGGCGCGCTTCGTGTCCGCGGAAGGTGGGGCCGACGATCAACTGTTTCGGGGCAGCGCAGCAACAAAGCGTATCGCTGCCGCAGTGAACATTCGGGAGGATGAGAAACCGGATCGTAACCACCGGTACTCGTTCGAGCTGGAGTTTGCGCATCCAGACCGCCTCGTCTTTGCGAATGAGGAAGCCACATACAGTTGGGTGGACAACAACTCGCACTCAATTTGGGGAAATAGCATCGGCGGTTACACCGAGGCCGAGTTGTATTACGTGGCGAATTCCGAGCGAACCGAGGAAACTAATAAGTGCGCAAGGGCCGTCGTGGACCTTCTCGGAACGAGTCTTGTGTTCCAGTATCACGACACGGACAGGTTCAGGAAA
>VYEH01000354.1 GCA_009843005.1 Pseudomonadota bacterium
GCCAGCTAGCACGGAGGTATACGGCGTTACCGTCCGCATCCTCGCCGAGGGGATCGCGATAGAGGTCGGCCTTCATGTTGCCGGCCAGGGCGTATGCGACCACAAGGGGAGGGGAGGCCAGGAAGTTCATGCGAACAAGCTGGTGGATTCGGCCTTCGAAATTTCGATTGCCCGACAGCACCGAGCAACCGATCAGGTCGGTGGACTGAACCGCCTCGGCAATGTCCTCGGGCAGGGGTCCGGAATTTCCGATGCAGGTCGTACAGCCAAAACCGACGACGTTGAATCCGAGTGCTTCCAGGTCATCCAGCAATTCGGCCTTGGCCAGGTATTCCGTGACTACCTTCGAACCCGGGGCAAGCGATGTCTTGACCCAGGGTTTCGACTTCAGTCCCCTGGCGGCGGCGTTGCGCGCCAGCAATCCGGCGCCCACCATCACGACAGGATTGGAGGTGTTGGTACAGCTCGTGATGGCCGCAATCAGCAGCGCGCCATCGGTGAGCGTTTGCTTTTCACCGTCGCGAATCACGGTGGGATTGGGGGGCGGCTCATCGCCGCGTGCGGCGCTCGCCAATTCGGATACCGTGGCTGCCGCGCTGCGCAACGGAATTCGGTCCTGGGGCCGTTTCGGCCCGGCCAGGCACGGTTCCACCGAGTCCAGGTCCAGCACCATCGTGTCGCTGTAGCGGGCGCGAGCCTGGCTCCGCCAGAGGCCTTGCTCCTTGGCATAGGCCTCCACAAGGCGCACCCGCTGGTCGGAACGCCCCGACAGCCTCAGGTACTGCAGGGTTTCCTCATCGATGGGGAAGACTGCACAAGTGCTGCCGAACTCCGGCGACATGTTGCCCAGGGTGGCTCTATCGGCCAACGGAAGATGGTCCAGGCCATTGCCGAAGAACTCGACGAACTTGCCGACGACGCCTTTCCCGCGCAGCATCTCGGTGACGGTGAGAACCAGGTCCGTCGCCGTGGCGCCCGGCGCCAATTCGCCCCGCAGTTCAAAGCCGATCACCTGGGGTATGAGCATGGTAATGGGCTGTCCCAGCATCGCCGCCTCGGCTTCGATGCCGCCCACGCCCCACCCCAGGATGCCCAGACCGTTGATCATGGTGGTATGGGAATCCGTTCCCACCAGGGTGTCCGGATAGGCGACGCGCCGGCCATCGCGCTCGTTGTCGAAGATCACACGGCTGAGGTATTCCAGGTTGACCTGGTGCACGATCCCGGTGTTCGGAGGCACAACCTTGAAGTCGCTGAATGCCTGTTGACCCCAGCGCAGGAACGAATAGCGTTCCCTGTTGCGCTCGAACTCGATGGCGTTGTTGCGTTGCAACGCGCCCGGCGTACCGAAGTGGTCAACCTGCACGGAGTGATCGATGACCAACTCGGCCGGAGAGAGGGGATTGATGGCAGCCGCCCGTCCGCCCAGCTTGACGACCGCATCCCGCATGGCCGCAAGATCCACGACAGCGGGTACCCCGGTGAAGTCCTGGAGAATGACGCGGGCGGGCGTAAACGCGATTTCCGTCTCTGGAACGGCTCGCGCATCCCAGGCAGCCAGCGCGCGGATATCGCTCGCCGGGACAGCGGAGCCGTCCTCGTGGCGTAGCAGGTTTTCCAACAGGATCTTGAGCGTGTAGGGAAGCCGGTGAACGCGTTCATCGCCAACGGCGTCGAGGCGAAAAATATCGTAGGCGGTATCGTCCACCGTCAGGCGTTGACGGGCTCCAAAGGAATCTGTCATCTGCGGGATCCTCAAGTTTGGGTCGACTTGACGAGTTCGCTGCCGCGAACCATCGGGGCGGCGGCGCGGATTATAGCAAGGCCCAAAGTGCGCCGCTTCAGCGAGCGTCCGGCCGCGACTCCGCGGTTTCTATCGTCGCTCCGCCGAGACAGCGGGAGCCCTGGTAGAGCACAACGTACTGCCCGGGCGTGACTGCGCGCTGTTGCTGTTCGAATTGCAATCTCATGCCGCCCTGGCGCCCGCGTGTCACGGTACAGGCTTGATCGGGTTGACGATATCGGGTTTTTGCGCCGCATGTGAAGGGCACGTTCCCGGACCATTCCGGGGGCGGCTCGTTGATCCAGTGCATCGGCCCGCTGGTGAGCTGGTCCTGGTACAGCGCCGGGTGCTCCGTCCCCTGCACAACGATCAGTTCATTGGCTTTAAGGTCTTTGCGGGAAACGTACCAGGCGCCTTCGGGGCAGTCCGCCTGCCCCCCGATTCCGAGTCCGCGGCGCTGGCCCAGTGTGTAGAACGCCAGTCCCTGGTGTTCTCCGAGCGTTCGCCCTCCCGGGTCCTTGATGGCGCCGGGATTGGTGGGCAGGTACTCGCCGATGAACCGGGAAAACGGCCGTTCGCCGACGAAGCAGATCCCGGTGCTGTCCTTTTTCTCCGCGACCGGCAGACCGGCGTCCCTTGCAAGCTTTCGCACGTCGCTCTTGAGTATCTCGCCGAGCGGAAACAGCGCCTGCCTGAAGTCGCGCTCCTCGAGTGCGTGGAGGAAATAGCTCTGTTCCTTGCCCGGATCGCTGCCCTTGTGCAATTCCACCCGGCCATCCCTCATGCGCTTCAGCCGAGTGTAGTGTCCTGTGGCGAGCCACTCCCCGCCGAGACGCCGGGCGTACTTCCACAGAGTGCCGAACTTGATCTCCCGGTTGCACAGTACATCGGGATTGGGCGTGCGGCCCCGGCGCAATTCCTCCAGGAAGTCGTCGAACACGCGCTCCTTGTACTGGGCGGAAAAGTTGACCCGATGCAGCGGCAGGTCCAGCCGCCTGCAGACGCGCCGCGCATCCTGGAAGTCCTGCGCGGCCTCGCAATAGCCGTCATCCTCCCAGTTGCTCATGTGCAGGCACTGCACGTCATGGCCCGCATCGCGAAGCAGCATGGCGCTCACCGCGGAGTCCACACCGCCCGACAGGGCAACGATGATCAATCCGTCGGGTTTCATGGCGCATGATTCTACGCTCAACTGCCGGCTTGCGGAGAAAGCTCGGCGCACAGGGTCGCATTGCCAAATGGCGTCGTCTTGCGAATGATGCCGGGCGGCAAGCCTGCAGTCCCGGTCAAGACGGGACGCCGCTGTGAAAACGTAGCTGGGAGTCGGGTTCGAGAATGAGCGCCTGCTCCGATTCCAGGAACTCGTCGACCCGCTCAGCCACGGCTTCCCCGGCTTCGTCCTCGGCGAGCGCCAGGTAGTCGGCAAAATGCCGGGCCTCCGACTTCACCAGAGACCGGTAGAAATCGGCCAGTTCGGGGTCGACAGGCCGTAGCGCACCGACCAGGCGATCGAAACGCTCGCACGAGCGGGCTTCGATGATCGCTGCGACGATCAGCGTGTCAACCAGTCTTTCCGGCTCGGGGCTGCGGATGCGGCTGTGCAGCGTTGCGGCGTACCGGGAGGCCGAAATCGGTTGATACTCGACGCCGCGCCTTTCCATCAGTGCCAGGACCTGTTCGAAGTGCCGCAACTCCTCTCTGGCCAGTCGGGACAGCTTGTTCAGCAACCGCAGCCCCTTCGAGCCGGACCGCCCGGCATACCTGCGGATCAGGCTCTGCGCCTGCTGGGCCGCCTTGAGTTCCAGCAAGGCATGATCCCGCAAGAGGGTCGGAATTTCGGCAACGGCGCGGGAGACCCAGCGATCCGGCGTTCTGCATTTCAGGAAACCGAAAATGGGAGCGACCATGGACATGAATGATCTCGAACCGGGATGAACAGATCGCGCCGAAATATGCTCTGACGCTCTACTACAGTTCCGGGAAGCCAATGGCGAGTTGCATGAGATCAGTATCGCGTCGGCGTACCGAACATGGTCGGCAACCGGCATCTCCTTATTGACGATGGCCGGGTGATTCGCCTGGGAATGTGAGGCGATCCGGCGCGGGCACTGCGCCCGCCTCGGGAATCCGGAGCGTATTGTCTAATTCCCTGCCATCTCGAATGCCCGACTGTTATTGATTCCTGCCCCATGTATTTCGGTCCATGACGAGTCCTCGATGGCCACCATTTGATGGGGTACCCATGCAGGAATAACAAGAACATCGCCTTCGCCCACTTCGTATTCACGGTCGTCGACAATTGCTCGAACCCTGCCGGAATGGAACACCATCGTCTGTTCCTCCGCATGATTGTGATGCGCGGACGAACTGCCAGCTTCGATAGTGATAAAAAAGAGCGCTGTCGTGTAGGTATACACACTCTTGGAATAAATCCCGTCGAAGGGATTGCGCGCCTCAAGAT
>VYEH01000052.1 GCA_009843005.1 Pseudomonadota bacterium
TCCTCATACCGGGTAAGCACCCAGCTTCCGAGAATCCTGCTTCGATGCACCGGGCTGTAGCGGCGCAGTTGGGCGTAGGTCTTGTATGGATTCTGGATGACCGTCGGCGACAGAGGGTTGTAGGACGCGCCGCAACTCACGGTCTCCAGGAAGCTTACGCCGTGAGAGGCGGCCTTCCTCCATCGCTCCGGAATCTGCGGTAGTCGGCTCATCGCAGCACTTTGGCTGGCTGGGTTGTTGCCGCTGTTACAACCTGGCCAAACACCGCATCTAACGATTGGAGATCGATCTGAAGGAATTGCTCAAGCAGTAGCCGAATACCACTGGAGACTCATGGGCTCGGCAGAACGGCAATCGCCTCTTTGCGCGCGGCACTGCGCAACGCCTTATCCCTCGTCGCCAACGCCAGTCCGCGACGCAAAGCCAATTCCAGGTAGCTGGCATCGTAGGTAGTCAGCGACGTTCTCCGCGCCAGTTGTACGATGCCCGACCGCAAGTCCGCTTCCATTGCGGAGTCGGTAGCGATGGGGAGGTCGGCAAAGAAATCCAGGCGCTGACTCGTCTCCGCTGCCGTGAGCTTACGGCGTCGCTCGGCCTGTACCAGTACATTGCCCAATTCGAGATGCAGTAGCGGTGGAACCACGGCGCGGCCACCGTCTTTCAATTCACGCAGCAGCGTATCCGTGGCATCGCTGGCCTGATCGTCAAAGACCCAGGCTATCGCCACAGAGCAATCCAGCACAAACTCGGTCATCGACGCCCTGCGTCGCGTAAGGCCTTCCAATCCGTATCGCCCAGCTGGCAGCCGCGGCGCACGGTCAGCAACCCGTCGACGGCCGCGTGAACACGTGCTTCATCCTCGGTTTGATAGGGCACCAGGCGTGCGACGGGGTTGCCGTGCCGGGTAATGACAACTTCCCGACCGCCACGAACGTGTTCCACCAAGGCTGACAGACGAGTCTTGGCCTCGAACATACCTACTTCAACCATTGTGACTTGTTCCTTGCCTAAATCTAGCTAGACTATCAATAAATTCTAGCCTATTCGTGTGTGAGTCTTGCGTCAAGGCGAAAAATGAAAAACTGCATGCATTGCCCAATTTCGCGGTTAAGGATCGCGGCTCAGGTGCGTCAATGTGTGTGCATGCCGCTCCCAGTTACGGCCATCGAAGGGTGCGATGACGACATCGCGAGGCAGCGGTTCGAGGCACCTGACGTTGACCGAGAAACCGTCGGGGTTGGATCTGGGAACATAGAATGACTTGATCCCGCACGTCTTGCAGAACAGGTGCCTGGCGACCCCGGAATTGAAAGTGTATGTGGAGAGTTCCTGTTCTCCCTGAAGCAGCGTGAATCGGGACTTCGCAACGATCAGATGCAGGTAGCCCGACTTCCCGCAAATGGAGCAGTTGCACTCCGCGCACTCGATGCGTTCCGGCGCTTCAACCTCGAAAACGACGGATCCGCAGTGGCACTTTCCCGTGTAGATCACCGTTTATCTGCTCCAGGGAATTCGCAATGGCCGACCAGGCGCCATTTTCCGACCGGCGTTTCTCCCGCGGTACGGGTCAGAGGATTGCGCTGAGGTCAATACCAAGCGAGAGCGCGGTGAGTGCGAACGCAACCTTCAGCGCTTTCCTGGTGGAAGCATCCGAGCGATCCATCCGCTTGCGGAGGTCGTCGAGTTGGCCTTTGACGGTTTCCAGGGACTGGTCAGATATCTCACGTACGTATACGGTTGACGTGGCAGCAGCACCGGTAACCGCGGCCGCCGCCGCAGGCGCGCCCGCAATCAATCCGCGCAATAACTCACGTCGTTCCATTGAATCGCCTCCATCATGGTTCCACGAGCCTGTCATCGCATTCCACCACTTGAGCCTCGTGCCCGCAAGCGCCGCCGCAGTGCTGAACGCTATGCCGCCAATTCCAGGGCCAATTGTTCACGGTCGAACTGCTCCTTGCGAACGCGGCAGTCGAAGTAGAGCAGAACGACCGCTATGAGGGACGGTACTACTGTAATGCCATAGACGAGTTCGTCAATCAGGATACTTGCCAGCGACCGCCTCTCTTCAAGACTATCGGAACCGAGAAGGGCAATTTCACCTGCTGTGAAGATCGCCGCTGCGATGACCAAGGGAATTAGCGTGACCAACGCGACTCCAAGGTTCCTCCAGAAAAACTCCCTGACAAGATAGATGCTCCGCCCAAGCGCTTCGATCCCGCTAACGCGTTCCAGCACAGTAGCACTCACGGCGAACATGAGATAGGTAAAGGTTGCAATCAGGTACGTTATGGCACAGACAGCTGCCACGAACGTAACGATCAGCGGTGCTTCCCGACTCGCATCAATTGTTTGAAACTCGACAAATGCGAACCCTGCCATAGCAATCAACACCAACAAGATCGACGTCCAGGTTACTCGCCCAGCCTTTTCAGCCAAGCGTCCGTAGGTCACCAGGACAGCAGGTCGATTACCGACACAGATTTCCGAAACTGCCAATGTCAGGGCTGCGGTCACAATAAATTCGACAAAGAGATCAACGGCTGTTGAGACCCAGAAAACAGGTTCGTTGCTTTCGTCAAAAGTGCCCGACCACAATCCAACCGGAATCGTCGGTAGCAAGTAGATACCGCAAAGTGAAGGGAAATTGCGAAACAACAGACTGAAGGCCCTTCGGACCAAGCCACCAAATTCAGATGCTTGCACGTGGTCCAAAATTCAAGTGTCCTTCCTTCGAGGGCAAAATCCGAGGCTTTCGCTATTCGTCATTTCCGTTCATGTCGGCAAGTCGCTCCGCATGATCCAGCTCGTACGGCGGCGCCTCGCCACCCGGTCCCATCAGGTAGTGATCCATCCAGCGCGTCATCCGCATCGCGTAGTCGAGCTGGGCGGCGGTCCGGCTGTTGCCGTGTCCTTCGCCTGGATAGATCACCAGACGTACGGGGGTGTCGGTGCGCAGCTTGAGCGTCTGGTAGAGCTGCAGCGACTGGCTCGGGTTGACTCGCGTATCGCTGTCGCCGCCCAGGATCAGCAGCGGCGTGCGCGAGTTGCCCGCGTGAAAGATCGGGCTGCGCTCCAGTGTGAGCTGCCAGTCGTCCCAGGGCCAGAAGCGCGTATGCACCTCGTAGAGTTCGCGCGGAATGTCGCCCGAGACAAACTTGGATACCAGGTTGGAGATGCCGACAAAGGCCACGCCTGCGGCGAAGTGTTCGCTCAGCGCCGTCGACCCCCACATCTTTGCGTATCCGCCGTTGGATCCGCACGTGATGCCGACGCGATCCGGGTCCACAAGGCCAATGTCGACGAGATGCGCCTTGGCGTCGACGATGTCGTCGAACTCCTTGCCCGCCGGATCGTAGTGGTCGAGCTTCGAGAACTCCACACCGCGGCCTGTGCTCGCCCGGTAGTTGGGATAGAACAGGGCATAGCCCCTGGCGGCGAGCGTCTGCGCCGGCGCGGAGTACCCTGACATCCAGCCGTGGCTGTAGTGGGCTTCCGGCCCGCCGTGGATCACAAGTATCAGCGGATGCCTTTCGCCGGGCTCGCTCTCCAGCGGCCGAACCAGCACGCCCTCGATTTCGAGCCCGTCCCGTGCCGTGTAGGTGACGGCTTCCTGGGCAGCCAGTGGCCGGTCCTCCAGGCCGGGGTTGGAGTGGGTCAGGCGACGATAGCCGTCCGTTTCGCTCCAGACATAGACTTCGCCCGGGTGCTCGGGCGTGTCTGCGATCACAGCGACGGTTTCGGAACCGGGCACGGCGTCGAAAGAGCGTGCGATCGGATCTCCCTCGGGTTGCGCGCTCAGCACCGACGTACCGTCCGCGGCCAGTATGCCGATCTCGTTCCATAACCCGCGCGAGCCGCTATACCAAAGCGAATCGGCGTCGCGCCACTCCAGTTCGTCGACATGGCCGGGATAGCTCGGCGTCAGCGCACGAATGCCCTCGCCGTCGGCTGCGGCCACGAAGATCTGGCCGGCCGAGGGGTCGTTCAAGTCCACCGCACCGACATATGCGACCTGGCGGCCGTCCGGCGACCAGGTCACGTCGCCGAGCTTGCCTTCGGTTTCGAAGAGATTCAGCACTTCGCCCGATTGTGCATCGACGATATGAAATCGCCGGCGCATAAGGCTGTCGTCCACGCTGGGAGTCGGCGCCAGCGCCACCAGGTATCGCTCACCGCCGGGCGCCCAACGAAAGTCGCTGGCCGATCCCGGCAGGTCGGCGGCCACGGCTTCCGGTTCCTCTGCCTCCAGATCCAGAACCCAGGCGCGTGTGGACCGCCGGGACTCGCCGTAGACGACAGCCCTGAAACCGAGATTCGCCAATTGCTCGCGCTCGGACGGATCCCCGTCCGTTGCAAGGAAACCGATGTGGCGGCCGTCGGGCGACGGCTGGAAACTCTGGATGTTCGCGTCATGAGAGTACAGGCGCTGCGACTCGCCGCCGGCGACCGGGATGCCGTAGAGCGCCCGAAACTCATCGTCGTCGTTCCGCTCTGCGAGGTAGTAGACCGTTTCGCCGTCGGCAGACCAGGCGATCTGGCCGATACTGACCTCGCCGGTGATGAAGCCTCTTGAGTTGCCCTCCAGATCCGTGATGTGCAGTTCGCGGTAGGCGCTGCCGTTCTCGTCGACGTAGGGAGTCCGGGGCACGTTGAGGACATACGCGATGTGCTCGCCGTCTGGCGACATCACCGCCGACGCCACCCGCTTGAGGGTAACGATGTCCTCAAGCGTCAGCGGTTCGCCCTGGCCGGCCGCGGTGCCCGTATGACCGAGGAGGATCAGAGTCAGGATGATGAAGGGTCTGCTGCTCATTATCTTTTTCCCGCCAGGCGAATCGGACTCAATTCTACCTGCAGGCGCGGCGATGGCAGGGATTGCAGTGGCCATCGAACCGGCTTGGTGCGCATAATGGCGACGGCCCTGTTTGTCGAGGATCCCAATGCACTTCAGAAGCCTTCTGTTCGTTCCGGGTAACAAGGAGTCGATGCTCCGCAAGGCGATGAACTTCCGGCCCGACGCCCTGGTTCCGGACATGGAGGACTCCGTCCCGGACGCCGAGAAGGCGAATGCGCGCAACACCATCGCGGCGTTGTTGCCGGACCTGGCGGGCACGGGTATCCCGGTGATTCCCCGAGTCAACGCACTGGACACAGGCTGGACCGCCGACGACCTTGACGCCGTTGTCGGCCCGCACGTCCACGGGATCTCCATCGGCAAGGTCCACGTTCCCGACGACATCCATCGACTATCCTCGCTCCTGGATGATTTGGAAGCTCAAACCGGCCTGGAAGCAGGCCGAATAAAGCTGTTCCTCTGGCTGGAGTCCGCCAGGGCGATGGTGCACTGCTACGAGATCTGCAGCGCCAGCCCCCGGATCGAAGGCGTGGCCTTCGGCGGCGAGGACTTCACCCACGATATGGGGATCGAGCGGCTCGAGGACGAGTCCGAAGTTGCCGTCGCGCGCAACCTCCTCTGCATCGCTGCCCGAGCGGCGGAAGTCCGGGCGCTTGACACACCCTATTTCCGGTGCAGGGACGAGGAGGGGCTAAGGGATAACTGCGCGAGAGCGAAGCAGTTCGGCTTCAAGGGCAAATTTGCGATTCATCCGGCCCAGATCGAGGGCATCAACCAGTCGTTCTCACCTTCCGAATCGGAGATCGAATATGCCCGGCGCGTGGTGACGGCATTCGAGGAAGCCGAACGGGTCGGCCGCGGCTCCACGTCGCTGGACGGCAAGGTCATCGACGTTCCCGTGGTGAAGCGGGCGCGGGCGTTGCTGGAAAAGGTATATTGACAACGGTTCCGCGAAAGCGGGTTGAATCTACGGATATCGCCGCAGTCCCCTCAAAGGGCGATGACAATCTGTCGAGGGTGCTTGTAAGTGCCGCACTCCTGAGTGGGGCCTTGTCTGTATGAAGATCATCCGCCTCCGGCGCTAAACGGCGTCTGCGCGTGTCTCCCAAGAGTCAGTGCAGCCCCAGGATTCGTTTCCCGTTCAGGCCGAGTGGATCTGTAGCGGCCGGTGGGACTGCTCCTGCCCTGCCACGTGATTGACGATCATGTCCGGTACGATCGGGATCCGGTTGAAGATGTGTCCACCAAGGGCGTTGGAGATGGCGCAGACGATGGCCGCGGCCGCCGCGCCCATGGGCGGTTCGCCGATTCCGCGGGTGCCGACGGGATTCTGGGGCTCGGGGAGGTTCACCGCATCCCAGGCCATGGTGGACGGCACGTCCAGGTAGGTGGCCGGTTTGCACTGCTCGAACCCGATGTTGCCGGGCAGGCCGTTCTGCGGGTCGTAGATCTGCCGTTCGTACAGCGCCATGCCGATGCCCCAGACCGTGGCGCCCTTCATCTGCTGCGACAGTCCCTGGGGGTGCAGCACCGTGCCGCAGTCGGCCACGGCGACGTAGTCCACCAGGTCCACTTCGCCGGTTTCCACATCGACCTCCACGGCGGCGAATCCGCAGGCCAGCGCCGGCACGTCGCCCTCCATTCGCAGGTTGTCCTTGGCCACGCCGACCAGGCCCGTTCCGGCGATACCGGCTACGGCCAGCTTGGTGACCTGGTGCAACTCCTCCGGCACTTCCTCGCCGGAGAACATTCCGCCCAGCTCGATGGCGCGTTGGGCCGCTTCGGGATAGGTCATGGAGCGGGAAGGATCCGCCGTGGCGAACACCCGGTGATCGCCGATGTCGTAGTCGTCGGGCGAACCGCCCAGGTCCATGGCCGCAATCTCCTTCAGTTTGGCGATGGCGTCCCAGGCCGCAACCACGTTGGTGCGCACCATGGTCCAGCAGGTATTGCTGCCGGTCTGGGTGGACGCGATGGGCAGGTGGCGCATGTTCGTGCCCTGGTGGACGACGCAGTTCTCCCAGTCGCACTTCAGCAGCTCGGCTGCGGCGCGGACGGTGCTCGCGTAGGAGTAGGTGCCCAGGTTGCCGACGCCGCTGTGCAGATGAAGCTGTCCTTCCGGCGTGAGCACAAGGAGACCGTCGTAGCCGCGGCGGCCGACATCGTGGTAAGCCTGCCCGATCCCCACACCGTAAATCTTCGAACCGTTGCGCCGGCCGCTGAGCTGGCGCTTGTTCTGCCAGTCGAACATCTCCGCGCCGCGGTCCAGCGCTTCGGGCATGTAGGCGCTGGTGACCGGAATCTGGTTGCCGCCGATGCGGGCATCGTTGGTTGGGGCGTTGATCCTGCGCAATTCAAGCGGGTCGAGGCCCAGCTCGTGGGCGGCCCGGTCCATGAACGGCTCCAGCGCCGCGGCGATCTGGTTCTGTCCCGGCCCGCGCTGCGGCCCGCGAGGCGTGGTGTTGGTCAGCACCGGGATGCCGCGAAATCGCATGGCCAGCGGCTGGTAGATGATGGAAACGGCCTGGGCCGCATCCACCGAGTCCCCGAACCCGCCGTTGCCGCCGCCGTCCTGGACCACCGAGAAGTCGATGGCCGTGATCCGCCCATCGGCCCGGAAGCCGATGCGCGCGCGGCCCTGGAACGTGCCGCGGGCCGAGCCGATATAGAACTCCTCCGCCCGGCTGATGCGCAGCAGCACCGGCCGGTCGATCTTCCTCGAAAGCCGTGCGGCGATGCCCGCAGTCTGCGCCGCGGTGCCCTTGGAGCCGAAGCCGCCACCGCAGAACTCGTTGACGTAGACCAGGTTCTCCAGTTCCACGCCGCATTGCCGAGCCAGGCTCGTCAGCGTGGCGGTGAGGCTCTGGCAGCCGGCGTGCACGTAGCACTTGCCGTTCTCCCACCAGGCCATGGCCGTGCGCGGCTCCATGGAGTGATGGGAATTGCCCTGGGTCGTGAAACTTTCGTCGTAGACCAGTGCAGCCTCGGCCAGACCTCCATCCACGTCGCCGTAGGACCAGCCGACCGCAGGCTCGCCGAACGGGAGCTGACCCTCTTCGACGGCGGCGAAGTCCCGGGCGGTCCACTTGACCTGGTGCGGATCCAGCCCGCTGCGGCCGCCGCCGACGTTGTTGCCGTTTTCGCGGGCGTCCGGCCCGCCCGGATAGAGGCTCTCCAGGGGATCGACCGTGAAGTCCAGCGGCTCGATGTCCAGCACAATGCTGTCGATGGCGTCCTGGGCGGTGGTTTCGTCGGTGGCGGCCAGTGCCAGGATCAGGTCGCCGACGAACTTCGGTTCGTTGGTCAGGAGCGTGTCGGCGCCCTCGTCGTCGGCGGTGAGCACCCCGATAACGCCCGGCATGGCCATCGCCGCGGAGGTGTCGATCCGCGTCACCCTGCCGTGGGGCATGGGGCTGGTGAGCAGCCGCGCAAACACCATGCCCTCGGCACGGATGTCTTCGGCGTACTTGGCGCTGCCCGTGACCTTGGCGCGCACGTCGGGCGGGGTAAAGTCCTTGCCGATCAGGTTGTAGGCCATATGGGTTCCTCCGTTGCGGCCCAAAATACTACAGGGTGCGTTTCGGTGTCGTGGGTTACAGGGAGTTTATTGTCCCACCTTGCAGCGCCTTGCGATAATACGCGCCCTCTTTCACACCCATAGACAGGACACTTCGATCATGGCCTTGAGACAACGCATTTCCGGACCGGATATTCCCGAGCACGTCAATCCGTTTCCCGCCGCTGTCAAGATCGGAAACATGGTCTTCTCGGCAGCAACCGGCGGTGACGACCCGGAGACCCACGAGGTGCCCGAGGACGAGGAGAGCCAGATCGCGAATGCCTTTCAGACTGTGCGCAACATCTTGCGCAGGGCGGGGGGCTCCCCGGCGAATATCGCTAAGGTCACGGTCTACGTCAGGGACCGCGGTATCCGGCCAAAGGTCAATCCTTATTGGCTCGAGATGTTTCCCGACGAGGACGACCGCCCCGTGCGCCACATGGTTCCGGCGGACATGCCGCCGGGCCGGCACATCCAGTTGGAATTCATCGCCGTACTGCCCTGAGGAGCTCCGATGAAATTCGAGATTGGCCTCGAGCCGCTGCAACAACTCTTTTTCGATGCCCGCAGCTACAACGGCTGGCTGGACGGTCCGGTAGCCGAAGACCAGCTCCGCCGCCTCTACGATATCCTGAAAATGGGCCCCACCAGCTTCAACTGCTGCCCGGCGCGGTTCGTGTTCCTGAGTACGCCGGAAGCGAAGGATCGCATCGAGCCCCACCTGCGGCCGGGTAACGTCCAAAAAACGATGACCGCTCCCGTGATAGCCATCATCGCCCATGACTCGCTGTTCTACGAGCAGATGCCGAAACTCACGCCCCACAGGCCGGAAACCCGGGATTTCTTTGCTGGTAACGAGGAACTCGCCCGGGTGACGGCGTTTCGCAACGGCACACTGCAGGGTGCGTATTTCCTGATCGCCGCCCGGGCCATGGGCCTGGATTGCGGCCCGATGTCGGGCTTCGACAACGCGGGCGTGGACGCGGAGTTCTTCCCGGACGGCCAGTACAAGTCGAATTTCATCTGCGGCCTGGGCAGGGGCGATCCGGAGAGCCTTTTCGGCCGGCTCCCGAGGCTGGAATTCGATGAGGCTTGCACGCTCTTGTAGCCGGCAGCGACAGTTTTTTGACAACGAAGGAGTCAGGAATGGCGGCACATGTGTACAAGGCGAAGCTGACCTGGACAGGTAACCAGGGTGAGGGAACGAGCCACTACAAGGCGTACACACGCGACTACGACGTGGCAACCGAGGGCAAGGCGGTCATCAGGGGTTCGTCGGACCCGAACTATTTCGGCGATGCTACCCGCCATAATCCGGAGGACATGTTGCTGGCTGCGCTCTCGGCTTGTCACATGCTGTGGTACCTGCACCTTTGTGCGGTAAACCGGATCGTGGTTACGGACTATGAAGACAGTGCGGAAGGCGCGATGGAAATGTCACCCGACGGTTCGGGTCAGTTCACGGTGGTGACGCTCAGACCGCAGGTCACGATTACCGGGGAGAGCGATGCAGGCAAGGCCGAGGAACTGCACAAGCGCGCCGGCGCCCTGTGCAACATCGCCAGGTCGGTCAATTTTCCCGTCGGGCACGAAGCGACGGTGACTGTCGTCTGACTGCCTACTCTTCCGTGCACTCGTAAGGTCGAATCTCAAGCCCGGGCACCCAGAAGTAGTGCTTGGCCAGCGTCAGCGGTTCCGTATAGGTCGCGGGATCCGTGGATGTGATCTCGTAGCGTAGCCGCGCGCCGTCATCCACCAGCGCGAAGCGTTCCAGCAATTCGGCTGCGTCGCTCTGCGGAATCCCGACCTGGCCGAACGAGTAGGGCCAGTCGATATTGGTCGTGGTCACGACGAGCGTTTCGCCCTCCCACCGGCCGATCGAATCCCCAAGGATCGTCGGAGGGTCCGACGGCTCGGGTGTTCCGGCCATGTGGATGACGCGCAGCAGGTCGTATTCCTCTATCCGCAGGTGGATCTCCTCGCCATTGTCGACGAACTCCATCGGGAAGGGTTGTTGCATGATGGTCGGCATGCCCTTCGGCAGGCAGCCGTAGAGCGGGTTGTTCTGTACCGGATTGAACGAATTCATGGTGGCGCGCGCCGATTCGTTCAGCGGGAAATCCTGTGTAGCGGTGTCATAGCTCTGGCCGTCGCTGGTCCAGACACGGAACAATCCCAGCGAAGCGCTGGCCGCACCCGTAGACAGGAGCTGCCCACCGATGGCGTCGTCCCGCCAGCGGGGCGAGGAACGGTGGTCCATCATGATTTCGCGCCCGTCGGGCAGCAGCAGGTTGAGCCCGAACATCTCGTTGGCCCTGCGCCTGGAAGGAAAACCGGCGAGCCTCACGCTTTCGCCGGTCGCCACGGTACCCTCCTCGACGCCCCACCGGGCGAGCCGGCTCACGGCGCCGCCTTCCATCCACCAATCGGTGGCGCGTCCTTCTTCGTCCACCGTGCGCACGTTCAGCCGCACATGGGGATTGCGCCACAGGATGCGGGTGATCTCGCCCTCGATCTCGACGATCTCGTCGAGGTTGAAGGTCACCGCAATGGAGTGGTGGGCGGAAACGCCTGGGGCCGCGAAGCTCGCGAGTGCGAGCGCTACGGCCTTCAGGAGGACGACACTGGATTGCTGTGCTCGTGAGTGTTGGGTCATTTCTCTTCTACTGGTTGGCTACGCGGGCACTACGTTGTCCCGGAGAATTGATCTGAGCATACTGTTATTCCCGGAAATCGTGAAATTGCGATCATGAAGACACAAAAAAGTATCTGGGCCGCCGCGGCGCTGGCCGCAGTCGCAGGCCTCCCACAATTTGCCGTTTCCCAGGAAACCGTAGCCGCGGGCGCCTCCGGGCTTTCGCACGCATTCGTCGACGTGAACGTGCTGCCCATGGACAGTGAGCGTGTTCTGCCCGGACAGACCGTAATCATCACCGACGGGCGCATCGAGCGACTGGGCGGGACAGCCGAGGTGGATGTCCCGGATCGAGCCACTGTGATCGACGGCCGCGGCAGGTACCTGATGCCGGGCGTCGCGGAGATGCACGGCCATTACCCCAACCCGGAAGCACGGGAGTTCACCGAGGCGGTGATGTACCTGTACGTCGCCAACGGCGTCACCCTGGTGCGCGGCATGCAGGGCGGCGCCAGCCACCTGCCGCTGCGCGACGCCATCGAGGCACGGGAAATCGTCGGGCCGCGCCTGCTGGTTTGCGCGCCCGCCATCTCGGGCAACAACGTCACGCGGCCGGAAGATGCCCGGCGCCTCGTGCGTGAGGCGGCTGCCGCCGGTTTCGATCACATCAAGGTGTTCGAGGGCCTGACGCCGGAGGTGTTCTCGGCCATCGCCGAGACGGCGGCGGAAGTCGGGCTCACCTTCTCGGGCCACGTGTCGAATCTGGTGGGGTTGTACTCGGCGCTCGAACAGGGTCAGAGCACCATCGATCATCTCGACAACTACATCGAGGCGATGATCGACGATCCCGAGGTCGTTGCGGAACTGGGTCTCCTGGAGCTGCCGAGCGTGATGTCGCAGGTCGACGAGGCGAAGCTCGGTGACGTCATTGCCGCCACGGTCGAGGCCGGCGCCGGCGTCGTGCCCACGGAAGTGCTGTGGGAAACATTTCTCGGCGGGCGCAGCGGTGCGGACTATCTGGCGGAAATGTCGGAGACCCGATACTGGGTCCGTGAGAGCATTCCGGGCGTGGCTTCAGGCGTGAATCGGTGGGCGCAGCAGACAGACGGGCGCAGCGCAGCACTCCCAAGCCGCGACGCGGGTCGGCCTGTGATCGAACTGCGCCGCCGCCTGATCAAGGAACTTCACGACGCCGGGGTCCCCGTCCTGCTCGGCACGGACTCCCCCCAGGTTTTCTCGGTCCCGGGATTCTCCATCCACAGGGAGATGCAGGTGATGGTGGAATCAGGCCTCACGCCGTACCAGGTGCTGCACGCCGGCACCGTGGCGGTCGCCGATTTCCTGGGCGCCGAGGATTTCGGCCAGGTTGCGGAGGGACACCGCGCCGACCTGGTGCTGTTGAACGCCAACCCGCTGGAAGACATCGGCCACTTCGCCGACAGCGCCGGCGTGATGGTCAACGGCGTATGGCTCTCCCGCAGCGACATCGACGAACGCCTCGCTGTAATCGAGGCGCTGATGGAGGAGCTGGGCGGCTAGTCTGCAGTCCAATGTTTTCCCCGGGGAAGGCTCCGGTTGGTAAGCTGGCCCCGTAGCGTTACAAAAAAACAAAACTCTTCACACGGAGATGAACCAATGAGAAACGAATGCATCCTGGCCATGGGCGTGATTGCTCTTGCCTCGGTACCTGTTCTGGCCCAGGACGGCTGGGTCACGCTGTTCGATGGCACGAACCTGGATAGCTGGTCCGAGCTTGGCGGCACGGAATGGACCATCGCCGACGGCGTTGTCGAAGGATCGGGTGAGTCGGGGCACCTGCTGAGCAATGATTCCTACTCGGATTTCGTGCTCACGCTTGAGTTCTGGGTGGACTCGCCGGCCAACAGCGGCGTGTTCATCCGCTGTGCGGACCCGGAGGCCGTTTCGCCCAATACCTGTTACGAGGTCAACATATTCGACCAGCGCGAGGACCAGACCTACCGGACAGGAGGGATCGTCAATTTCGCCGCGCCCGACCCGCAGGTCGACGCGGGCGGGCAGTGGAACTCCTACGAGATTCGCGCCGAGGGATCGAGACTCCATATCACGTTGAACGGCACTGTCACTGTGGATATGGAAGACGACACCTTCGCCGAAGGACCGTTCACACTGCAATACGGCAGCGGCATCGTTCGGTTCCGCAATGTGAGGATCCAGCCGCTATAGTCCGCATTCGTCATCGGTTGCACTCGCCCTTGAATCGCGCTGGTACCGCGGTCCAGGGGCGATCAAGGGCAGTCCCGCCTGGTCTAAAGGCCCTCCCGCCCCGGCTCGGCGAGAGCTGCCGCCTGTTCCTTGAGCGCCAGCACGTGTTCCTCCCAGTACTTGGTTTCCACGAACCAGGGGAAGGCCTTCGGGAACGCCGGGTCCTCCCAGCGGCGGGCGATCCAGGCGGTGTAGTTGATCATGCGCAGCGTGCGCAGCGCTTCGATGAGGTGCAGTTCGCGGTAGTCGAAGTCGTGGAACTGGCGATAGCCGCGAAGCAGGCGCTGTAGCTGGAGGGAGCGCTCCTCGCGTTCACCCGACAGGAACAGCCAGAGATCCTGAACGGCCGGTCCGGTGACGCAGTCGTCCAGGTCCACGAAGTGAGGGCCGTCGTCGGTCCAGAGCACGTTTCCAAAATGGCAGTCGCCGTGAATCCGCAGCCGCGGAAACGGCTCTGCCCGTTCGAACGCTTCGTCCACGGCCGCCAGCAGCCGGTCGACAATCGCATGGTAGCTCTGCACCAGGTGCGGCGGCATCCAGTCGCACAGCAGGACGAAGTGCGAAGCTTCCCGTCCCATGCGTTTAATGGAGATCGATTGGCGGTGGGCAAAGACGCCGGTCGCCCCAATCGCATGAATCCGCCCGATGAACCGGCCGAGCATCTCCCAGTCCTCGTCACGGCCAAGCTCGGGCCAGCGGCCGCCCTGGCGAGGATAGACGGCAAAGCGATGACCGGCGTGGTGGTGCAACGTCTCCCCGTCCACCGCGACGGGCGGCACGATGGGTAGCTCGCCCTCCACAAGCTCCAGCGCGAAACGATGTTCCTCCCCAATACCCTCGTCACTCCAGCGCCCCGGCCGGTAGAACTTCGCCACCACGAAACCGCCGTCCTCCTGGCCAAGCTGGTAGACCCGGTTCTCGTAGCTGTTAAGCGCGATGATGCGTCCGTCGCACGCGAAACCGACGCCCTCCAGCGAGTCGAGAATCCTGTCCGGACTGAGGTCGGCGTAGGGCTGTTGAGTTTCCGGGATATCCGCCACCGTTTCTCCATGGAATTCGGCGCGGCAATTATCCCCGAAACCGAGGGCGATTTCGGACTGTGTTTCTTCGCGGTTCCTGCCAATGTCGGGAACAAATTCGGTTTGCGGCTCGTGCAATGGCGTACTTCGCTGGACCCGCAGTCCCTGACCGCCTACCATGGATCGAAAAGATTTTGGGGGGACCGGAGGTGCGCATGGACCGCCGAGATTTTCTGACAGCCGCCGGCAGCGCGGCGACCCTGACCCTCACCGGCACACTGGGCCGGACAGCCCGCGCCGACGTTTACGACCTGCTCGGCCTTCTCGAAGAGACGCCGCGCTCGCAAATCATCGAGCGCGTTGTTGCGCGTATTCGTTCGGGAACGAGCTACGAGGACTTGCTCGCCGCGCTCACGCTGGCGACGGTGCGCAACGTTTCGCCCTACCCGGACGTGGGCTTCAAGTACCACGCCGTGATGGTGCTGCATGCTATCCATCACACCACTCAGGGCATGCCGCCGGCGGAGCGCTGGCTGCCCATGCTCTGGGCCGTTGACTACTTCAAGGAAGAGCAGGCCGACGAACGCCACTCCAGCGGCTGGACCATGGCCGCCCGCCCGGCGGTTCCGACTCCCGCACCCTCCGTGGATCAGTCCCGGAGCGCGTTGGCGTCTGCGCTGGACAATTGGGACCTGGAGGCTGCCGACACTGCCGTGGTGAATTACGCCAGCGTTGCACAGCCGGACGAGGTCTTTGAACTCCTCTGGCAATACGGCGCCCGCGATTTCCGCGGTATCGGCCACAAGGCCATCACGGTGCAGAATGCGCACCGGATGCTGGACCTGCTGGGCTGGGAACACCGCGACCCCGTGCTGCGTTCCACGGTAGCCGCTCTCGTGAATTTCTACGAAGATCCCAATCCTGCAACGACTGAACTCCGGGAAGAGGCGGCGTGGCGGCAGAATACGGCGTTGCGCCGGGAGATTCCCGAGAGCTGGCTCCAGGGCCGGCTCGATTCGGCCGCGAGCGCCGATGTGCTGGCCGCGCTCCGGGAAGGCGACACGCTCGAGACCGGCCGCGCCGTTGTGGACTTCCTCCGGGATGGAATTTCGCCCGATTCAATCTGGGATGCCCTGCACGCGGCGGGTGCGGAGCTCCTCATGACCGATCCCGGCGTGGTGCCGCTGCACGCGCAGACGGTGTCCAACGCCCTGCAATACGCGTTCCGACAGTCTTCGGACACGGGAACCCGACAGCTCATGCTGATGCAGGGCGCCGCCTTCATCCCCAGGTTCCGGGGCATGTCGGGGCGTGCGCGACGGGGCGTGGCGGCATTGAACGAGTTCGAGCCCCTTGCCCTGAAAGCGCCGGCATCAGGCGCAGAGGCACTGGACGAAGTGTTCTCGGCCGGGCGGGAAGGGAGATCGCAGGCCACCGGCAAGACTCTGGCCTATCTCGAAGCCGGCGGCGCCGTGCAGCCGCTTGTGGACCGGATCAGGCACTACCTGGTCGCCAACGGCACCAACTCGCACCACTACAAGTTCGCCGAAGCGGCCATCGAGAATCACGCGCTGTCGCCACGCTCGCCGTGGCGGGATCGCTATCTGGCCGCCGGGTTCGCCTACTTCAATGGCCCGTGGAACCGAACGAACGCCACGGTGCGCGGAGCGCGGGAATTGCTTGAAGCCTAGCTCGGCGTGCCCGAGGCATCATTGGCGGATGACGCCGGCCAGGGCATGGACCGGATGACACACGGTTCGTCGCTAGCGCTCCAGTAACCGTATCGCACCGGGCGAGGCGACCGCCAGCAAAACCAGAATCAGGGCCACCCGGTTCTGGGCCAGCCAGGCCGGGTCATTCCAGCTTGTGGCCACCGTAACCAGGTCCTCGGAAAGCAGGACGGGCAATCCGGCGATCAGCACAGACAGCTCAGAGATCAGCACGGACAGTTCGGAAAGTGGGCCGAGCGCCAACACGCCTCCGATGATTACGGCGGTGCCGAGTACGGCACGCCGCAACCACACCCGCCGCCTGATGCGCCGCACTACGCCAGCGCTGAAGCCCTCATCCTCCAGGGGCGGTGTGAGCGTCTCGAAAAGTGCCGAGAGCCGGCCTTCCTCTTCAGGGGTCACAGGTCTGTCCGTTCTATCCATCAGCTCGACCCCCCAGGTCGAAGCGGTCCCGAATCCGCGCCGCGCCTCTGCGAATGTGCGACTTCACCGTACCCAGCGGCATGTCGGTCAGTTCCATGATCTCACGGTGGCTCATGCCGTAAGCGTAGCAGAGGACCATGGCCGCGCGCTCGTCTTCGGTCAGCGCCGCCAGCATCCTGGGCAGGTCGGCCACACCGGCGTCGCGGCTCGGGGTGACATGGCTTTCGGTGGCCAATTGTTCCCGGCCCAGGGCATCCGCCAACCGTGCCTCTCTGCCCTGCCTGCGCTGCGACTGGAGAAACATGTTGTAGGCGATCTTCATTATCCAGGCCTTGAACCGTTTGCCGTCGCTGATCGTGTGCAGCCGTTCCCATGCTCGAATGAAGGTTTCCTGCGCCAGGTCGTCCGCCCGCGAGGGGTCGCCCGTGAGGTGCCGTAGCCAGTTGCGCACATCGGACTGGTACCGGCGGATCAGCTCGTTGTAGTCCGCGGGATTGCCGGTCGCGATGGCGCGGGCAACGAGTTCCCCGTCGAGGCTCTCCACGGGCGTGCGACCCCCGTCGCGCTAGCCGGACTTGCCCGACTTTCCGAATTTCCACAGCCCGAGGTAGGCGACGCCGATCAGGAACGGCAGCGTACCGATGGCCAGCAGCGGACGCGTGGCGTGGTCCTCGCCGACCAGCGCCCCGAAGACCGCTATCCCGACTCCGACGCTGATCAGGATCACGCCCCGGCGCAGATCCGCCAGCTTGAGATCCGCCGGCTTTCGCTTCGGCGCCTGCCCGAGCCGTTCGAGTATCTCGGGGGTGAGTTCCTGACCCTGTTCGATCGCCGTCTGCACGGTCTTCTGGACCGCTTCGCCGGTGCGATGCCGCATGTAGTAGTACACGCACATCACGACGGCGATGGCGATGAACATGACGATCGGTACGAATATGGCAACAACCTCTTCTTCCATTGCTTTCTCCCTTTGATGAGCGTTTCGAGTATGGCGTTACAGGTGGTCCAACTGACCGGCTCAGACCGTCACGATCGCGAACGACTGATACAGGCACTGAGCATAGGCGAGGCCGACCAGCACGACCACCACGAACTGGACTGAACCTTCATGAATTCTGCGGTACATCTTCACTCTCCCGTGTAGCGATGCGGCGAAAATGCCGCCTTTGTGGAATAGATGCCCGCAGCGTCCGGATTGGATGCAATGAACGTCCGGGAGCTGTTGCGGCCGGAGGGTGGCCTGCTCTACGAGTGCCCGGATTTCAGGCCGAACTTGCGGGCGGTTCGGTAGTGTTTCGGGCCGAGTGATTCGATGCTTGCAGGCGCCCCCGCGCTTAAAAATCCCGCGACACGGTCAGGCCGAATCGCCGCGGCTCCCCAAGCTGCGTGTAGCGGTGCCCGACGTAGCCGTCGCGTGGGTCGTTGCCGAAGAAGAACCCGCGCACGAAATAGTCCTCATCGGACAGGTTGCGGCCCCACAGGCTGAAGGAAAAGTCCCGCCAGTCCCAGGTGAGCGATGCATGGAACAGATCGTACGCCCGGGACATGGCATCGTGACTGTCCGAGAAAAAGAATGCGTCGCGGCCTTCGAGCGAGAGGGAGAGCGCCAGGTTCTCGAGCAGCGCGAGATGGGCTGCCAGGTGGTATTGGTACCCTGGCGCGTGCGCCTGCTCGCGTCCGCCGAGGTCCTCTCCGTTGCCGTTGATGTAGTTCTCGTATTCGCTGTTGAGCAGGCCGAGGCTGCCCGTGATCTGTATCCGCTCGCCCGGGCTCCAGTCCAGTTCCGCCTCCACGCCCTGGTTCACCCCTTCGGCGGCGTTGCCGATGAAGGCGATGAACTCGCTGCTGCCGTCGGCCCGGAGCAGGGTGGTCGAACTGCCGATCTGCACGTCGTCCCGGTCCATGCGGAACAGCGCCAGGCGCATTCGCAGCCCGGCATCGGGCGCCTGGCCCTTGAGGCCAAGTTCGTAGTTGTAGAGAAACTCGGCATCGTACTGGCGCAGGCTGGAGTCCAGCGAGCCGTCGAGGTTGAAGCCGCCCGCCTTGTATCCGCGGGATCCGCTCGCGTAGCCGGACCAATTTTCCGAGAAGGCGTGGTCGTAGGCGATGCGACCGCCGAGCAGGTTTTCGTCCGGGTTGTAGGCCAGGCCGGCCGAGTCCGAGTAGTCGGACTCGTGCGCTTCCAGGCGCAGGCCGAGCGTCAGGCGGCCTCGCTCGGAGAGATCGTTCTCGATGCGCCCATAGGCGGCAAGGCGCTGGACCTCGAAGCGGCTGCCGAAATCCGAATCCGCGTAGGTATAGATCCGCAACAGGTCCACTTGCTGGCGCAGCATGTAGAGGCCGGCCACCCAGGCGCCGCGGCCGTCGAACAGGCTCCCGGCCTCGGAGGAGGTCAGGCGGACTTCCGCTGTCAGCGTGTCGCGGTCGCGGTTGAACTGGTCGGTCGAGGAGTAGCCCCAGGGGTGGAATCCGTCGTAGGTCCAGTCCTCGTCGTAGCCGTACTCGATATCGGATAGCGCGCTGGCGATGCTGAGTTCGGTGTCGAAGAGTTCGCTTGCGACTGCAAGGCGCAGGGAACCGAAGACACTTTCCTGGTTATCGGCGCCGGGCTGATCGGAACGGGTGCGCCGGTCGTTGTCCAGCGAGAAGGCGTCGTAGCCGTTGTTGAGATCGACGAATCCGAGATTCACGTCAAGGCTGGCCTTTTCCGAAACGTCGATGCGCAGCTTGCCGCGCCAGGTGAGTTCGTCCAGATTGTTGGTGTCGCGGGTGTCGAGATGGATGTTGTGGATGTATCCGTCGCCGGCGTAGGTCGAGAGCGAGGTGCGGAAGGCTACGGTGTCGGAGAGCGAGCCTCCGTACGCGGCGCCGAGGCTGCGCACGCCGTAGTCGCCGGCCTCCAGGCGAAGGCGCCCGGAAGCCTCGTGTTCGGCGGCGTGGCTGCGCAGTGAAATGAGTCCCGCCAGGGCGTTGGCGCCGTAAAGGTCGCCCTGCGGGCCTCGGAATACTTCTATCTGCTCGACGTCGAAGAGCGTTGAAATGCCCCCGATACCGCTGAAGTCCACGCCGTCGATGAGCAGGCCCACCGAAGGGTTAAGGGGCTCGGTGAACTGGCCGCGCTCGCCGACACCGCGGATCTGGAAGAACCGCGCCCGCGAGGCGCCGTTGGAGAGATTCAGGTTCGCCGCTGTAGCGACCATCTCCTCGAAATGTGAGGCGTTGCGCTGCCGGATGAGCGCTTCATCCAGCACTGTCACGCTGGTGGGCACGTCCTCGATTTCGGATTCCCGCAGGTCGCCGTAGACGATGATTTCGTCGATCTCCTGGGCTTGCACCGGAGTGGATATGACGGGCAGAGCGATGAGAAGCAGTAACGCTCCGGTTGTCAGTACAGGGAGGGACTGCGAACGTCGATACGCAACAGAAAAAATACGATGGGAATTACGGTAGATGGGCATGGGCCTGTTCCTCCGCCAGCATTATCTGGTTCAGGTTCCAAGGGTCTGCCGCCCATCGGCGGACATCTCAGGCGCGAAGCCACCCCTCAGGTCTCTTGCCGCACCCGTTGAAACGGAGTGCAACCGCGTCAAGTTCTCACAGGTCGGGTTTCAGAGTCAACAATTTGCGGTGAGCGTTGCGGCGAGCGTTGCGGCGAGCGTTGCGGCGAGCGTTGTTGCGAGCGTTGTGGGCAGCGTTTGAGGCGAGCGATTACCGCCTCGCCTTAGCGTCGTCGGTTCCGTTCTTCCGAATCCGGACGGTTCCTGTCCGAGCGGTCATGACGGCGTACACTTGCCGAAACTGCCACCTGGAACTCCCCAATACCCATGACCGCTCCCGCACCGACACGGTTGCGGGCTGGGTGATCGCCGTCCGGGTGGCGCTCTTCGTGATCCTGCCGTGCTGGGGGCTCTCGAACGCCGCCGCGACGCTCGTCGGCCAGAACCTCGGGGCCGGACGGCCCGGCCGCGCCGAACGCGCGGTCTGGCTCACCAGCGTCTGGAACATGGCCTTCATGGCGGCGGTGACCGGGTTCTTCGTGGCGTTCGCGCCGCAGATCGCAGCGCTCTTCACGGACGATCCCGAAGTCCGCGCCGTCGCCGCCGGCGCTCTTCGGGTAGTCAGCTACGGTTACGTCTTCTACGCCCTGGGGGTGGTCACCCGGCAGGCCTTCAACGGCGCCGGCGACACCCGCACCCCGACCTGGATCGATATCTTCTGCTTCTGGCTGTTCGAGATTCCGCTCGCCTGGGCGCTGTCCCGCACCGCGCTCGGGGTCGAGGGGATCTTCTGGGCGGTGGCCATCGCCTATTCGCTGTCGGCGGTGGTCAGCACCCTGATCTTCCGCCGCGGCGGTTGGAAGACGACGACGGTCTGAGCGCGGGGTCCCGGATGGTGGTCCGGCGAGTCCGTAACAGGGAGCCCCGCTGCATTTGATCTGCAACTGTCGAGAACTAAAATACCTCCGGCTGCAGGCCGATTCGGTTGTTCGCAGCGGTCTCAAGGGGCGAACAGGATATGGGCGCGAAGGCGGTAACACCCTGATGCGGGTCGGAATCGTCGGCGGTGGGGTCATTGGGCTTTCCACCGCGTATTACCTCAGGAAGCTGGGTGCGAACCCCGTCATCATCGAGTCTTCCACGCTGGGCAGCGGTTGCTCGCTCGGAAACGCCGGCTGGGTTTTCCCGTCGCTCGCCACACCGCTGCCCGCGCCGGGCCTCACGCTGAAATCGCTCCTGTGGTTGCTGCGGCGGGACAGCCCGCTGTACATCAGACCGGCAGCCCTGCCGGTGCTGGCCCCGTGGCTGATGCGCTTCCGCTCGTTCTGCAATCACGCCGACCAGCAGCGGGGAATCGCCGCGCTGGCGGCGCTCAACGCGGCCACGATGGAACGCTACGACGAACTGGCCGCGGATGGCGTGCAGTTCGAGTACTACCAGTCGGCGTTGCTGATGGCATTCCGCGACGCCGACCTGGCCGCGGCAGAGCAAAAGGAAGTGAAGCTGGCGGCTGCCTCCGGAATCGCCAACGGGAATCCGGTCGGAGGTGCGCCCGGGGCTCCGCCCGGCGCCTCGACCACTCACCCGCCCTGGCGCGAACTGGACGAGGCCGAACTGTACGAGCGCGAGCCCATGCTACGGCCGGGGTTCAGGTTCGGGCTTTCGCTGGGACAGGACCGTCACCTGCGCCCCGAGTCGTTGACCGGTGGGCTGGGATCGTCGCTACGAGCGGGCGGGGTCGAGATTCACCAGCGCGTCAAGGCGGCCGGGTTCAGGACCGAAGGCCATCGCGTCGCCGCGATCGTGACCTCATCAGGCGACATGGAGGTCGATGCCGTGGTACTGGCGGCAGGCGCTCACACGGGGGCCCTGAGCCGGATGGCCGGTTGGCCCATCCCGCTGACCGCGGGCAAGGGCTATTCGATTACCATAGAGCAGCCCGCGAACCAGCTTCGCCAGCCCCTCTACCTGGGCGGTGTGAAAATCGGGCTGTCCCCCTTCAACGGTGCGCTGCGCATCGCCGGGACCATGGCCATATCGGGATAAACAACGACGGGTTGGGAGGCTGCAATCAGATCGATCCCGCCGGACGATTTGGTGCCCTGAGTC
>VYEH01000418.1:0-6260 GCA_009843005.1 Pseudomonadota bacterium
CCGGCGGAGACGTGCAGCGGGGCTTGACGAGCCCCGCTGCCGAGTGCCTTGGCATCCCGTAACAAGAGTGCCGCCAGGGCCATTGTCCGAACAGATCTGCCGGCAGCGCCAGCAACATGGATCGGCTGGACATGCATAAGTGGCTGATTGCGATATTGTTTTTGGGGTCCACGGCTCAAGCTGTCCCGGTGTATCGCTGGGTGGACGAAAATGGCCGGGTGAACTACTCCGACCGCCCCGGCCCCGGAGCGGTCCTGATCGAATTGTCCACAGGCGCGCCATCCCCTGATGTCGGGCTTTCCTCGCCGCGAGGCCAACAGCCGGCGATGGCGCCTCAGACGCCAGCCGTTACAGCCTACGAGACGCTTGCCGTGCTCCAGCCGGCTTCCCGGGAAACTCTTTGGGGGACGGCCGGCAGGGTCGAGGTCGCCATCGGCATCTCTCCCGATCTGCAGCCTCGCCATAGCCTGGCGCTGTACCTGGATGGAGCGCTGGCGGAGTTCGGGATTCACGCGACGAAAGTCGCGATCGAGAATGTTCCCCGGGGCGAACATACCGTTCAGGCGGTGATTCTGGACGAAACCGACGGGGAACTCCTGCGAAGCGCGCCGGTTACCTTTTTCGTCCAGCAGACCAGCATCAATTACCCCCTGAATCCCGGCAGAGCCCGGTAAGGCGGTCGGACCTTGAATGGGGCGCCCAGAACTCCGGACGCCGACCGCGTTCTCCAGGGCTTGACCACGGCCGTGGTGGTTGTCGATGGGGAGCTGATCGTCTCCAGGCTCAACGCGGCGGCTGAGCACCTGCTGGGCGTCAGTCGCCGATTGGCTGCCGGCCGGTCGCTGGAAAGTTTCTTCGATCCATCGGAGGACCTGGTTGGCCTTTGCCGCAGGGCGGCCGCCACCGGTGCGACCTGTGGCGCCAAGGAGCTTGCCGTGCGGGTCGGCGGGCGGTCGATGCGCCTGGACAGCCGCGCGGCGCCGATGGACGGCCAGGGAGGCAGCCTGGTGCTGGAACTGGTGGACACCGCTTTGGAGCGGCAAGTGCGCCGCGATGCCGAACTGATCGCACAACGCAATGCCAGCCGGCGCATCATTCAGCAGTTGGCGCACGAAGTCAGAAACCCGTTGGGTGGGTTGAGGGGAGCCGCGCAACTGCTCGCCCGCCAACTCCCCGACACACGCCTGCGGGTCTACACCGATGTCATAATTGACGAAGCGGATCGGTTGGCATCGCTGGTGGACACCATTCTCAAGTCCGGCAGGCGGCCCGAGCCGTCGTCCATCAGTCTTCATGAGGTCACCGAACATGTCGCAAGGCTCATTGAAGCGGAGAAGCCCTCCGGCGTGATACTTCGCAGGGACTACGATCCGAGCCTGCCGCCCACGGTTGCGGACAGGGATCAGCTCATTCAGGCGTTCCTGAACCTGGCCAGGAACGCGCTTCAGGCCGTCGGCGAGGGGGGCAGGCTCATCTTCAGAACCCGCGCGCTGAGTAATTTTTCCCTGGGCGGCAAGCGCTACCGTACGGTCTTGTCGGCCGAAGTGGAGGATTCCGGGCCGGGCATTCCGGAGGAGTTGCGGGGCACCATATTCTTTCCCCTGATTACCGGCCGAACCTCCGGCAGCGGTCTCGGCCTTACCATTGCCCAGGACCTGGTGAGCCGCAATGGGGGGCTTGTGGAATTCGAAAGCGTTCCGGGCGCGACGGTATTTCAGATGCGGCTGCCGCTGGTTGACCGGGAGCAGGGTGCCGACTGATGGCGGGTAACGGCATTTCGGTCTGGGTCGTGGACGATGACGAGTCCGTACGCTGGGTTCTCGCACAGGCGTTGAAACTGGCGGATATGGATCCCCGGGGCTTCAAGTCCGGAAAGGCATTTTTCCGGGCGCTTCGCGACGAACAGCCCGATGTCATCATCACCGATATTCGCATGCCCGACATGAGCGGCCTTGAGCTCATGGAGCAACTCGCGCGCAGTCACGCCGACATCCCGGTCATCGTCATTACCGCGTTTACCGATCTCGACAGCGCGGTCGCCGCGTACCAGGGCGGCGCCTTCGAATATCTGCCCAAGCCGTTCGATATCGATGAAACCGTCGCGTTGGTAGCCAAGGCCGCGCGCCAGAAAGGCGTTGAACCAAGTCCGGCGGAACCGCCCCAGGGGTCCAGGATGGTAGGGCAGGCGCCGGCCATGCAGGAGGTGTTTCGGGCCATCGGCCGATTGTCGCGATCCAGCATGACGGTGCTCATCACCGGTGAAAACGGCACCGGCAAGGAGCTTGTGGCGCGGGCTCTGCACCAGAACTCCCCGCGCGCCAATAAACCGTTTGTGGCGCTGAATACATCAGCCATCACTCCCGAGCTGCTTGAGTCGGAGTTGTTCGGCCACGAGCGGGGCGCCTTTACCGGGGCGGACAAGCGTCGCCTGGGGCGATTCGAGCAGGCCGACGGCGGTACGCTGTTTCTCGATGAGATCGGCGACATGTCGGTTGCGTTGCAGACACGCCTGCTCCGTGTGCTGGCAGAGAATGAGTTCTTCCGTGTCGGTGGACAGACACCCGTACGCGTGGACGTGCGCGTCATCGCCGCTACCCATCAGGACCTTGACGCGGCGGTTGAGGAAGGGCGGTTTCGCGAAGATCTCTATCATCGGCTGAACGTGATGCAGGTGGCGATTCCACCCCTTCGCGACCGCAAGGAAGACATCCCGGAACTGGCCGGCGTCTGGCTCGAACAAGCGGCCGGGGAAATCGGCATCGCCCCCAAGCGCCTGAGCGCGGATGCGCTGGCGGCGATGACGGCCTGGGATTGGCCGGGCAACGTGCGCGAACTGGTGAATCTGTGCCGGCGGCTGACGGTCAACTGCGCAGGGCAGGAAATCACCCTGGCGGACTTTCCCGCCGAACCCGGATTTACCGCATCCCGGCCGGGACAGAGCGACTGGGCGGAGGCACTGGCCGCTTGGGCCGAGGGCCGAATCGCGGCGGCTCCCGGGGAGCCATTGCTGGCCGAGGCTCTTCCGGAGTTTGAGCGTACCCTCATACGGACCGTTCTACGGCAGGTTGGGGGGCGGCGCATGGAGGCGGCCAGGTTGCTGGGCTGGGGCCGAAACACCCTGACCCGCAAGATCAGGGAACTGGGCCTGGACACGGATCCGAACTGATCCACCGATCGCCCGGAGGGAAACGCTTGCCGGGCTGGTGGCGCGGATGAGTCAGCTCACGCCTGAATTCCGCCGCGATCCGTATCCCGTCGAAATCATTGCGGCTGACGGTAGCGGGTCAACTCCGCGTGGAGCGGGCCTGTATATCGGCGATAATGCGCTCTGCGACCTCCAATGCCAGCACGCCGTCGTGGCCGGACACCTCGCAGGGCGAATGAGCGCGGATGGCATTGCAGAACGACTCCACTTCCGCCAGCAGTGCATCGCCCTTCGCAAGGCTCCAGCGCTCTTCCCGGAGCGCCGGCCCCGCGCCCGACTCGGTACGGCTGACCAATTGAACCTCTCCCTCGCCGAAGTCGATGGACAGGTAATGGCCCTCGTGGAATACGCGAAACTTTCGCTGCGCCGCGGTGGAAACCCGTGACGCAGTGACGTTCGCGATGGCGCCGCTGTCGAATTCGATACGGGCGCTGGCGATGTCCGGGGTATCGGTCAGCACCGGTATGCCCACCGCAGAGACCCGCACCGGCTTGCTTCCGAGGAGCGACAGGATCAGGTCCAGGTCGTGAATCATCAGGTCCAGTACCACGTTGACGTCCGCTCCGCGGTCCCTGAAGGGCGCCAGCCGGTGGCACTCGATGAACTGAACCGATGACAACCGCTCCCGGGCCGAGAGCAGTGCGGGATTGAAGCGTTCCACGTGGCCGACCTGCAGCCGCAGGTCGTTGCGGTCGGCGATTCGCGTCAGTTCCCGGCCCTCCTCGCTGGTGGCGGTCATCGGTTTTTCCACCAGGACGTGAACGCCGTTCACGAGAAAGAACCGGGCCAGCTCGAAATGGGCCGAGGTATCCGCGGCGATGGTCACCGCATCCACACGGCCCGTCAGCTCACGATGGTCGAATACCGGCCTGGTGTCGTGAGCAGCCGCAACGTCCCGGGCACGGGCGCGATCGACATCGCACACCGCGACCAGCTCCACGCCGTCCAGTGCCGCATACTTCTGGGCGTGAAACCGTCCCAGGTGGCCCACACCGATGACCGCTGCGCGCAGTGTGGTCACGCCCGCGCCAGCCCCCGCCGTGTGTTCGCCGCAAACTCCGTCAGCCGCCGGGTCCAGTCATCCGCCTCGCATTGCTCTTCGATGGCCTTCAATGCGTCTTCAACAGTCAGCGAGGTGGTCAGGAGGCGCTTGATTGCTCGACGCAGGTTGCGCAGCGCCGCAGCGGGGACCCCCGCTCGCTGCAGCCCCACCGTGTTGACGGCCCTCGACGTCGCCCAGCGCCCCTCTGCCACGGTATATGGCAGGATATCCTTGTTGACGCCCGACCGCGCCGCCACGAAGGCGAATTCACCGATGCGTACGTGCTGGGTAACGGCGACCATGCCTCCGAGGATGGCGTTGCGTTGTATCTCCACGTGACCCGCCAGGTGGGTGAGGTTGGTCAGCACGACGTCGTCGTCGATCCGGCAGTCATGGCCGACATGGGTGCTGGCCATGAGGAATACGCGGTCGCCCACCGAGGTCACGCCCCCGCCGGACTGGCTGCCGAGGTTGAGCGTTGCGCCCTCGCCGATCCGGTTGTGATGGCCGATCACCAGGCGGCCATGGTCGCTGCGATAGTCTCTGTGCTGCGGGGGACCGCCTACCACCGAGCCGCTCTGGATGTGGTTGTGCTCGCCGATGACCACCTCGCCATAGGGGCTGCCCAGGCGCACGTGGGACTCCACGACCGTATGAGCGCCGATCTCCACCCTGCCCGCGACGACGCTGAATGGACCGATTTCCGCCTCGGGCGAGATCGATGCCTCGTCCGGGACGATGGCCGTTGGGTGAATGCTCAATGCCTGGCTCGCATGGCGGCGTCAGTAGTCTGATACACCAGAATCGTGGTAATGGGCAAGTGTGGACGCATACCCCTGATGCATAATACGCAACGTTAGGGAACGTCATGCCCGCGAACCTCAGCCCAGAGTACAAGAAAGCCGAGCAGGCCTTTCGGGAAGCCTCCGACGATCGGGACAGGCTGCTCAGGCTGCGCGACATGCTGCGCACCATCCCCAAGCATAAGGGCACCGAGCATCTGCAGGCGGACATCAAGAGCCGCATCAAGCAGCTCACCGAAGATCTGGCCGGCCCGAAAAAGGGCGCTGCTCGCACCGGGCCTGTGCATACGCTGCGACCGGAGGGCGCGGCACAGGTTGCACTACTGGGACCGCCGAATGCCGGCAAGTCCAGCCTGCACGTGAAGCTGACAGGGTCGCGAGCCGATGTCGGTCCCTACCCGTTCACGACACACGAACCCATGCCGGGCATGCTCCCGTTCCAGGATGTGACCTTTCAACTTGTGGATCTGCCGCCGATCTCCGAAGACTACATGGAGGGCTGGTTCGTCAATGCGCTGCAGCCGGCGGACGCGGCACTGCTGGTGGCGGACATATCCGCCCCGGAGTGCATCGACCAACTGGAGGCCGTTCGGGCTCGCCTGGACGAGAAAAGGATCTCGCTGATCGAAGAATGGCCCGGCCTCAACGGTGAGGCCCCCCCTGCGCCGGATGACGAATTCGATCCCTTCAGGATCCGGCTGCCCACGCTGCTGGTCGTCAACAAGATCGATCTGGCCCCCGGTCCTGAGGAAGTAGCCGTATTGCAGGAACTCCTGGACGCCAACTACCGGGCAGTGGCGACATCGACGGTCAGCGGGCAGGGGCTGGAGGACATCGGGGAATTCCTGTTCCGGGGCCTGGAAATCGTCCGCGTATACACCAAAACGCCCGGCCACCCCCCGGAAATGGATCGCCCCTTCACGGTACGACGCGGCGCCACTGTCCTGGACGTGGCCCGCCTCGTCCACAAGGACATCGCGGGATCCCTGAAATACGCCCGCGCCTGGGGCACAGGCGTCTTCGATGGCCAACAAATCGGCCCCGAGCACCCTCTCTCCGACGCCGACGTAGTCGAACTACACATGCGCTGAACCGAAACGCCGCCGGGATATTGGGGGCGTGGGGGGGGGGGGGGGGCCGGCGGGGGCCCCCGGGGGGGGGGGGCGCGCGGGGGGCGCCCGGCAGCCCCGCCCCCCCCCCCGACGCCCCC
>VYEH01000418.1:6270-8045 GCA_009843005.1 Pseudomonadota bacterium
CGCGGGTCGGCGTATCCTCCACCCCCGCAGAGTTCATCCCCCCCACGAGTTCGCTGACCGAGTCAAGTCCATGGCGGACCAGGTAGTCGTCAATACCGGCGTTGATGCGTTTGGCCGCCAGCGGATCGTAGAAGAGGGCCGTTCCCAGTCCCACCGTGGTGGCGCCGGCGAGCAGGAACTCAATGGCGTCCTGCGGCGTTTCGATTCCCCCCTGGCCGATGATGGGAACGCCCCTGGGCCCCGCGACCTCGTAGACCTGGTGCACCTTCAGCAGCGCGATGGGCCGGATCGCCGGTCCCGAGAGGCCGCCTTGCACGTTGCCGATGATGGGGCGCCGGGATTCCACGTCGATGGCCATGCCCATGATCGTATTGATCACGGCAAGCCCGTCGGTGCCCGCCTCGATGCAGGCGCGGGCGTTGGCCGCGATGTCCGTCTGGTTGGGAGACAGCTTGGTGATCAGCGGTTTTTCCGTGACCGCACGGCAGGCCTCCACCACCCGCGCCGACATGTCCGGGTAATTGCCGAAGGCCACACCGCCCTCGCGAACGTTCGGACAGGAAATGTTGATTTCCATCCCGTCGATGGGTGAGTCGTCGAAGCGCCGCGTCACCTCGGCGTACTCTTCAATTGTCGAACCGCACACGTTTGCGAGGAAGCGGGTCTCGGTAAAATCGAGCGTTGGCAGGATGTCGTTGACCACCGTTGCCACCCCGGGGTTCTGCAGCCCGATGGCGTTGAGCATCCCGGCCGGCGTTTCCCAGATGCGGTGCGGCGTGTTGCCAAGCCTGGGCTCCTGGGTCGTCCCCTTGAGGACGATGGCGCCCGCGTCGAGATTGGAGAAGCCCGCGATTCGCGTGTATTCCTCGCCGAATCCGACGCAGCCGGACAGCAGCACGATGGGAGATGACAGCTTCAGTCCGCAGAATTCGAGCGAGAGGCGGTCGGTCATGTTCCGGGCGGCGTGGGCATCGTCGCGGCCATTATGGCGAACGCCCGCGGCCAAGGCCACAGTCCCGGGCAGCACGTTGCAACGTTCGCGCCGCGGCAGTCGCAAACCTCGGGACATTTGCTGGAGGCTGCCGTACGGTCACCGCCTACTCCGCGACCAGAGGCCGGCTCATCAATGCGGCGACGGCCTCCCGCGGGGCCATTCCTTCGTAGACGATCCGATATATCTGCTCCACGATGGGCATTTCCACGCGGACCCGAGCCGCGACGCGACGCACGGCCCTGGCGGCATAGTAGCCTTCGACCACCTGGCCTATGGCTTCCAGCGACTCGTCCACGGAACCGCCTCGGGCAATCTTCAGTCCGAAGCGCCGGTTGCGGGACTGATCGTCCGTGCAGGTCAACACCAGGTCGCCGATCCCGGACAGTCCCATGAACGTCTCCCGCTGCGCGCCCAGCGCGAGCCCGAGACGGGTCATCTCCAAAAGCCCCCGGGTCACGAGGGCGACGCGGGTGTTTGCGCCGAAGCCCAGGCCGTCGGATAGCCCCGCGCCGATCGCGAGCACGTTCTTGGTCGCCCCGCCGACTTCCACGCCGACTATATCGGGCGAGGTGTAGGCGCGGAATGTTGCCGTGCTGATGGAATTGGCCAGGCGTTGCGCGTTGCCCGCGTCGGCAGAGGCGACCGTTACGGCGCTGGGAAGCCCCGCAGCGACCTCCGCCGCGAACGTGGGACCGGAGATCACCGCGGTTGGAACGCCCGGATCCAGCATGCGCGCCGCGACCTGATGAGGCAGCAGCCCGCTGGCGGATTCAAATCCCTT
>VYEH01000418.1:8055-10377 GCA_009843005.1 Pseudomonadota bacterium
GGGGAGCGTTACCGGAATCCACGAGGCGCTGCAGCGTTTCCCGGAACGCATGGCTGGGAACGACGACGAGCACATCCTCGGCATCGCTGAGGGCGTCCTCCAGACGCGTCGTGACTTCAAGCGCCTCTGGGAAGGGTACGCCCTGAAGGTAGGCGTCATTGCAACGCTCCCGGGCCATGGTGTGGATTTCGTCGCGCTCGATACCCCACATGGTCACTGGACGGCCGGTGCGCGCGAATTGTATGGCCAGCGCCGTACCCCACGATCCGGAACCCAGCACGGCGATGCGGTTCATGCGACTCGTCCCGAATTACCGTCGGAGTCCATCCAGGGAATCGGGTGCGGCCAGAGTGTTCAGGCTTTGGGCGGCCTGCCTAGTGCCCTTGCTGGGGAACTTCCACGGGCTCTCCGCCGTTGCGCTGTTGCCGTTCCCGCAATGCCTGGGCGTAGAGCGCGTCGAAGTTGATCGGCTGGAGCAGCAACTGCGGAAAGCCGCCCCTCGATACCATGTCGGAGATGGCTTCCCGTGCGAAGGGATACAACGTGCCGGGGCAATAGCTGCCCACGAGCATCTGTTGCTCGTCGGGTGTATAGCCCTGAATCACGAACACTCCAGCCTGCTCCAGTTCGATCAGGAACAGCGTCCTGTCCTCGTCCTTGGCCTCCACCGTCAGCGTGAGCGTCACTTCCTGTGCGTCTCCGGACACCTGCCTGGCGCTGGACCGGATATTCAACTGGGTCTGGGGGGTCACACTGGTTGCAAAGACATCCGGCGCCTGCGGCGACTCGAACGAGAAATCCTTGATGTAGATTTTCTGCAGCATCAGTTGCTTGGCTGCGCTCTGGGCCTGGTCTTGTTCTGCCATGATTTCCTCAATTGCTCCGTTTCAGTGCCGGGATCGGCCTAGCCAGCGAAGCGTAAATGACTCAGCGCCCATCCGCCAGCAAGGCATCCAGTTCGCCCGAAGCGTCGAGAGCGCTCAGTTCGGTGTATCCGCCGATATGTTGCCCGCCGACGAAGATCTGTGGAACGCTGCGCCGGCCGCTCAGGTCGATCATTTCCTGCCGGCGTTCGGGGCTGCTCAGGATGTTGATCTCGATAAAATCCGCGTTTTTGTTCATCAGCAGGCGCTTTGCGGCCGCGCAGTAGCCGCAGAAGGGAGAGGAAAACACGATGACGTGACTGGCGCTGGGGTCCGGGAGGCTCATTTGACCAGTGGAAGGTTCTCCGCGCGCCATTGCGTCAGGCCGCCCTTCAGGCTGAAGACACTTTCGAATCCCGCCTTGCGCAGGCTGCTCGCGGCCTTGCCGGAACTGATTCCATTTTCGCAGACGGTGAGCAGGACCTTGCTCTTCCTCTTCAGGGGTGGACGGTCGGATTGAAGGGCGTCCAGAGCGATATTGCGTGCATTCACGATGTGCCCGTTGCCGAATGCCTCGGCAGGCCGTACATCGATGATCATGGCGCCCTTGTTGATGATGCGAAGCGCGTCTGCCGAGGATACCTGGAACAACCCTTGCGACTTGAGCCTGATTTCGTAAAACATGACGGCCGACCAGGTCGCCAGCAGGGCCAGAACGAGAAACAGGTTGTCTTGGGCAAATTCGACCAGTCGCGCCATGGACGTTCCATGCTTGTAACCCCGTCATCGGGGCGCGGCATTATAGCAATGACCCGTTCCGGGCGGCGGCGCGTTATGCTACGTCTCGCGATGATCGCTGTTCCTCGGATCGTGCATACGACTGTTCCGTCAAGGGATCGAAAGCCCGTGCGAATCCGGGTCGCGTTGGGCCTGTTCAACGCGCTTGTCCTGATTGCCGCGTTACTCCCGCCGGTTGGCGCGCAGGAGGCCGGAGCACCGACGGTTGAGGCCGTGCAGGCGGAGATCCGGACCCTGCAACAACGCCTCGCCCGTCAGAATCGGGAACTGGATGCCGGACAGGAGGCGTTGCGGGACCAGGAAAGGGCGATCGCCGCCCGCACGCGCGAATTGGCCGGGATACGAGACGACGTTGAAACCCAGAGTCAGCAATCCCGGCGGCTTCGCACTCAAGCCGCGGAAGTGCGCGATCGGCTCACCATTGAACGCCAGGTTCTGGCGGAACAGGTGCGCATGGCCTATCTCTCCGGAAGGCGGGAGATGGTCAAGCTGTTGCTCAACCAGGAGAGTCCGGCCCGGCTGGGGCGCCTCCTTGTCTACTACGACTACCTGAACCGTAAGCGGACCGAGCGGATCGGGGCCGTAGGCCGCGATCTCGAGGAGCAGGAACGTCTGGCGGCGCAGAGCGAGCAGGCGGCCGCGGAACTGGCTTCCCTGGAAC
>VYEH01000418.1:10387-22012 GCA_009843005.1 Pseudomonadota bacterium
CCCTGGAACTGGCACAGGCGGATGAACTGGCGGCCCTCGAGAGCGATCGGGAGGAACGGCGGCGGGTTCTGGCCGGGATCGAGGAGGGCATTCGGAGCGTGGACAGCGAGCTGCAACGACTCCTTGAAGAGGAACGGCGGCTCACTGAAGTCGTGGCCGAGGTCGACGCCCTGATAGCGGAGTATCCCGCCGACGTGGCGCTGGACTTCAGTGATGCCAGGGGACGGCTGGTGTGGCCCGTCCAGGGCGCATTGATCAACGATTACGGCGATTCCCGCATTGACGGCCGATTGCGCTGGAACGGCGTCATGGTCGGCGCGCCGCGGGGCTCGCCGGTTCGGTCGGTGCACGCCGGAAGGGTGGTCTACGCGGACTGGCTTCCCGGACTGGGATTGTTGGTCATCGTCGACCATGGCATGGGCTACATGAGTCTGTACGGCCACAACGAGGCCGTTCTGACCGAGTCGGGAGCCGGAGTGGCGGCAGGTCAACCCATCGCCCAGGTGGGCGACTCCGGGGGACAAAGGCAGAGCGCGCTGTATTTCGAGATCCGCGAGGACGGCGATCCCGTCGACCCTCGTCCATGGATGAACGCCCGGCTGCGCCGCTGATCCATCTATTCACCAACCGGGCCGCCTGTGTTATGGTGCGGGGTCCGGATCAAATGGCGTAACTTATCGCATGCCATTGAATTTTAAAAGATTTTCTCCCGTCTTGCTGGGTTCCGTGTTGGGATTCGCGGCGTTTGTCGGCTTCTATCTGTCGGACGGCGAGCCGAGCCGGCAGGAATCGGACGACCTGTCCGTCGACCAGGTCGAGTTGTTCGCCGAGGTCCTGTGGCGCATTCGCGATGAATACGTGGACAGCGTGGATGAGGCGGACCTGGTGGAAAACGCTATCCGGTCGATACTCGCCGACCTGGACGAGCATTCCCGGTTTCTCGACGAAGAGGCTTACGAGAGTACTCTGATCAGCGCTTCCAGCCACTATTCCGGGGTGGGTCTGGACGTCACGGTGGACGACGGCAAAGTCACCGTGGTGGCGCCGCTTGCGGGCGCGCCCGCTGAACGCGCCGGTATCCTGCCGAACGATGTGGTCGTCTCGGTGGACGATATCCCGATCAACCCGGAAAACACTCAGGATGCCATCAGTCGAATGCGCGGCGAGCCGGGCACCACCGTCACGCTGGACGTGATGCGCAATGGCGTGGAGGATCCGCTTCGGTTCGCACTTACCCGCGCCGAAGTCCGGTTGACCACCGTGCATACAGACTACCTGGGCGATGGTTTCGGCTACATAAGGTTGTCCAGTTTTACCGACGGGACCAGCGAGGAATTGCACCAGGCGGTCGAGGTACTGCTTTCCGAACACGATCTTCAAGCAGTCGTTCTGGATATGCGGGACAACCCGGGCGGCACGCTGGGCGCGGCCGTGGACGTCGCCGACGCGTTTTTGGAAGAAGGACTGATCGTACGCGGCAGCGGCCGGATCGACGAGGCGAGATTCGAGGAAGACGCAACCCCCGGCGATGTCATCGACGGCCGAAAGCTGATTGTGCTTGTGGACGGCAGATCGGCGTCGGCGTCGGAGATCGTGGCCGCGGCGCTTCAGGAAAACGGACGCGCCCGCGTGGTGGGCGAGCGTACATACGGAAAGGGCTCGGTACAGACCGTGATACCCCTGTTGGACGGCGGCGCGCTGAAACTCACGACGTCGGAATACTTCACGCCGAACGGCCGCTCGATCGACGGCACCGGGGTCGAACCGGACCTGGTGGTGCAGGGCGGGCGGCGGTACCGCGGTCCGGGCGGCCGTATCGCTGCGGACGACGACATTCAATTGACCGAGGCGCTCAACGCCGCGGGGTACAATCTCCCCGCCCGCCCGTAAGGCGCCACCGGTCGCAAGTACGGGTCAGGGCCATTTCCAGAGTAGTCATCAAGTACTGCGGGCGCTGAAACTACCTGCCGCGCGCCTCCGGTCTGGAGGCGGAGTTGAACGACGATCCGGGCCTTGAGGTTGAACTCGTCCGGGGAGGGGGCGGCGTGTTCGACGTCTCGGTTGACGGCAAGGTGCTGTTTTCGAAGCACAAGGAAGGCCGTTTTCCGGAACCGGGTGAGATTCTGTCTATCCTGCGGGCGAGAGGGGAGAAAGTTGAATCTGCGAGCCACCTGTCCGACCGGGAGGCAACGTCAGTGGAACGTGGCGGGCCTTGTACCACTGACTGTTGTAGCGCCGCTGCCGGGAAAATCTGAGTCGATGTCGCGCCGGGTGTTTCCGGTCTGGGGGATTGCCGGTATTCCGGTTGGCGTCTTTATCGGCATGATTGCGGGTGGAGGAGTGGGCACCTGGTTCGGCAGTCCGGGGATCGGCGCGATCGTCGGTGCCGCCCTGGGTGTATCTGCGGGTATGGCGTTGCTGGCTGCGGCGATCGTGATCGCTTCGACCCGTTGGCGCTGATGCGGCCTATTCAGTCGGATAGAGCACCAGCGTCGTGGCGAACCAGACCGGATTGTGGGGTTGCTCCGCAGCGGACCGAAACAAGGGGCCCATACTCGACGTCCTCGAGGAGGTACTTCCCGAACGGGGACTTGTGCTTGAAATCGCCAGCGGCGCCGGCCGGCATGTGGCGTACTTCGCCGCTGCGCTTGCCGGTCTGGTCTGGCAGCCCAGCGAACCGGACGCTGAACTGCGCCGGATGATTGCCGCCGCCGCCGCCGGAACTCCCAACGTGCGCGAACCGCTGGACCTGGATGTGTTGCGGCAGCCCTGGCCGATATCGGCTGCGGACGCCATCGTCAATATCAACATGATCCACGTTACGCCCTGGGAAGCGACAGAGGCGCTGATCAGCGGCGCCACCGAGGTGCTCGCGGACGGCGGGGTACTGTACATGTACGGACCCTACCGGCGCTTCGGAGGCCATACCGCGCCCAGCAACGCAGCCTTCGACGAGCGGCTTGGAATGCAGGACGGTCGGTGGGGCCTGCGGGACATGGAAGACGTAGAGCGCCTGGCCGGCGCAGCGGGCCTTGTCCTGGAGAGGCGGGTGGCGATGCCCGCCAACAATTTCAGCCTGGTATTCCGGCGTGGCCGGCGTCGCGGGTCATTCTCACCGCGAACTGCCAGGTAGCCTGGTTCCGTACAAGGTGGTTATGCAATGACCGTGGAGATTCGCGAGGCGGACCTGGGCGCACCCGACGATGCGCAGGCCGTGGTCGCGCTGCTTGACGAGTATGCGCGGCACCCGATGGGACAGTCACAGGCACTCTCCGGGGAGGTACTGGCGCGGCTCATCCCCGGACTGCGCCGGCATCCGGGCGCCTTTGTCCTGCTCGCGTGCGAGGGTGCGGACAGGATCGGCGTCGCGGTCTGTTTCCAGGGGTTTTCGACGTTTGCCGGCTTGCCGTTGATCAACATTCACGATCTCGCCGTGACCGCCGCCCATCGCCGCAAGGGCGTGGGGCGGGCGTTGCTGGAGGACATTCTGCACCGGGCCCGGGAATCGGGATGCGCGAAGGTCACCCTGGAAGTGCGCGACGACAACGCGGCCGCCCGGCGGTTGTACAAGCGCATGGGGTTCGGGCCGTGGAGCGTGCCCATGCTCTTCGTCAGCCGATGGCTGTGATGGCAGGCCGGTAACGCACGTGAGGCGCCTGGACCGGTTGGCTGCTCCGGTCATCTGCCTGGGATGGGCGGCGGCGCTGGCGCTGCCGGCGCTGCAGCCGGGAGAAGGCGAACCGCTGAGTGGATGGACACTGCTCACCAACGGATGGCGGGCTGCGGACGCCGGAATCTGGGCGTGGTTCGCGAATCCCCTGTTTCTCTGTTCGGTCGGGTTTTTGCTGGCAGGATGGAACAGGGCGGCGCGTGCCCTCGCCGGGCTCGCCCTGCTGCTCGGGCTGTCGAGCCTGGCGGCCGGCCCGCTGGCGGCGAGGGCCGGATACTCCGTTCCCGACCTGTCGTTCCGTGCCGGTTTCTGGCTCTGGCTGATGTCCCTTCTCGCTCTCTGCGCCTGGACCTGGGTGGCCCCGAGTCTTAAGAAAAAGCAATGGTAATCCTGTTGACCCCTTGCTGGATCACCCGTACAGTGGCGCGTGTGCACCGGTTCGTATTTCCAACCGCCGAGCGGGATGGAGTATCGGGCCGGCGCGGTTGTTGTGCGCACGGGCAGCGTAGCGTTGAAGGCATGGGACAATGTCGTCCAGCAAAGGTTGGCGTGGGTGGATTCTTGAAGCGTTCGGTCTGGTGCCGTTGGTCGAGTCGCTGTACAGACGATGAACGGCGCGAGAGTTGGTGTTAATGAATATCTATTGCGGAAATTTGTCTTACGCGCTGAGCGAGTCGGAACTGCGGGATGCCTTTGCAAACTACGGGGCAGTGTCTTCGGTAAAGATACTGACTGACCGGGAAACGGGCCGGTCAAGGGGTTTTGGGTTCGTGGAAATGCCAAATCGGGCAGAGGCCGAAGCGGCAGTCGCGAATCTCAATGGCAAGGATGTCGGCGGACGTCCGCTGCGGGTGAACGAAGCGCGTCCGCGCGAGCGCCGCTGAGAAATCCTCCCCCGGCAGACCGAAAACACAATTTGCGCCCGTAGCTCAGTGGATAGAGCACTGCCCTCCGGAGGCAGGGGCCGGGGGTTCGAATCCCTCCGGGCGCGCGTCCGTCCGAAGTCGTGGTGACCAGGGCGTCAGATCTTCACACATGATCATTCGCAACGAAGCGGACGTGACCCGCGCGGTGCTTCGGGCGATGGAGCGCACCGAGGATACGAGGCTGCGCGAAATCCTGGAATCCCTGATCCGGCATCTGCATGGATTCGTTCGCGACGTCAGGCTCACTGAAGAAGAATTCGAGACGGCCGCGGCGCTGCTCAACGAAATCGGCCAGCAGCAGACGGACACCAACAACGAGGTCGTGCTGATGGCCGGCTCCCTGGGCGTGTCTTCGCTGGTTTGCCTGTTGAACACCGGCGATCAAACCGAAACCAGCCGATCGATGCTGGGGCCGTTCTGGCGCCTGAATTCACCGCGCACCGATAATGGCGGTTCCATCGTGCGCTCGCCGACGCCCGGGCCTGCGGTGTTCGTGGAACTGCGCTACGAGGACACGACGGGCGCGCCGGTCGCCGGTGTCGAGGTCGATATCTGGCATGCGTCGACGGTAGGGTTGTACGAGAGCCAGGACGCCGGCCAGGCGGACATGAATCTGCGCGGCAAATTCACAACGGACGGCGAAGGCTGCATCCGTTTCGTATCCATCAAGCCGGCGGGCTATCCGATTCCCACCACCGGGCTGGTGGGGAAGCTGCTGGCGGCCCAGGGCCGCCACCCGTTCAGGCCGGCGCACCTGCATGCTTTGGCGCGCAAGCAGGGATACAAGACGCTTATATCGCAGATTTACTCGGCCGACGATCCCAGGCTGGACGACGATGTTCAATTCGGGGTCACGGCTGCGTTGATCGGACAATACCGGCGCCACGACGAACCGCATCCCGACGACAGTTCGATACAGCGGCCCTGGTATACCCTCGAACACAGGTTGACTCTGGAGCCCGGGGAGTCGCGACTGCCCCGGCCGCCCATCAGGTAGCCGGCGGCCGCGAGCGGCAGTCAGTCGTTGCCGGCAGGAAGCGCGAGGTCGTTCCCGAGCAGTCCTTGCGCGGCGTAGCGGTTCAGCAGCCGGTCGTCGTGGGAAGGTACGAGCACCAGCCCCTGGTCTGCCAGGCTGTTCAGCCACACGAGCTGCGCCATCAACGCCTCCGGGTCCTCGCCGATGCGTTCAATGGTCTCCGCGGGACGCAGCTTCAGTTCGGTTACGTTTTCCATCAGCCAGCCGACATCGCCGATGAACAGGTATTCCGTCCCCTCCGCCAGGCGGACGTACACCATCTGATGCCCCGGCGTATGGCCGGGGGCCTTGATCAGCACCACTCCGGGTGCTACCGGAAGGTACTGCCGATAGTCCACAACCCGGTAGTCGCGCGCCTGTTGTTCCGTGATCCCGATTTCCGGCAATTGCGGCGCCGTGATCAGCGTGTGGACCTGGGTTTCGGTCAGAATGGCCTTGGCCGCGATCGCGTCACGGTCGGGGCTGCGCAGGATGCCGGCGACGTGATCGCCGTGTTCGTGGGTGACGACGATCAAGTTGGCCGCCGACAGCGCGGCCTGAACCCTGTCGTTACGGTCCTGCCAGTAGGGCTCGTCGCGGCCGAATCCGTAGAAACGGTGGACGGCCTCGTCCATGCCCGCGTCTATCATCAGGCTCCCGTCGGGGTAGACGACCTGAAAGGCGGTCCGGGCCGAAACGAACGGCTCGTCCGATCCGCCCTCGATGACCGCCGCGTATGTGCGATGACTTTCGGCAAACTTGATGAAGTTGACGGACTCCGGCGGCGCCCCCGGCACATCGTCCGCCGCTTGGCGTACGCGGTCGAGGAGGTCATCCGGCCAGGCGGATTCCTGGCCGTTGAGAGGAGCCGCGATGATCGCCGCCAGGGCGGCCGTGGCCAGTTTATTCATCGAACGGGCGGGCTGATCCGTGCCGGCAGTTCTCGCATCGGGGACGCCGCGCTGGCGCGAAAGGCAAGATTGTGTATTTCGCCGTCTATGGCTGTACTTCGTCAAGCATGAAAGCCAGCGCTTCCAGTATCTCCTCATCGCTGAGGTCCGTTCGTCCGCCCTTGGGCGGCATGACGCCCAGTTCGCCCTGGTAGCCGTTGATCACCCGTTCACCAAGGATCTCCTGTCCCTGGGCGATTCGGGGCGCCCAGGCCTGCGCATCCCCGAACACCGGGGCGCCGCCGACACCGGGCGCGGCGTGGCAAAGGTAGCAGTTCTCGTTGTAAACCTGGGGCCCCGACATGGGCGCGCTCACGCTGTCTGCCACCGTATGCACGACCGGCCGGACGCCAACGTCCGGATCGCCGATCAGCGCGACGCGGCCGATCGGGCGAATTCGCTCATCCGTGGCGCCGATGAAGTCGGGGTCGTCGAAACGCTCGGCGCCGGTGCCGGCCGAGAAGGCCTTCATGAAGACGATGCCGGCCAGCACGCCCACAAAGACGCCCAGGATCAGCATGAAACCGTCGTAATAGCGTTGATTCCTGGTTGACAAGAACGGCTCCCGTGGCGCGGGCCGCAGAGTATAGCGACTCTCGTACCCTCATCATAGCAGCCGGTCGAGGCACCGCAGATGGATCGCTTCGGCCACGTGCTCAGGGGCCAGCGCCTCGGCGTCCGCCAGGTCCGCGACGGTGCGCGCGACCTTCAGGATACGGGTAACGGTCCGATTGCTGAGCTGCCAGCGGTCGGCGGCCTTCATCAGTACCCGGCGCGCTTGCGGGGTGAGAGCCGCGGTCCGCCATAGTTGCCGATTCGTCAGCCTCGCGTTCGGCGCGCCGCTGCGCTCCAGTTGCCGCTGAAGCGCGGCGGAGGCCTTCCGGGCAAGGGCCGCGCTCTCACCCTCGCCGAGGGGTTGGACGAGTTCCCCGAAGGGGACGCGGGGTATTTCCACCTGAATGTCGAAGCGGTCCAGGATGGGGCCCGAAAGCCTCGAACGGTACCGGTCGAGGCGCGATTCCGAGCACCGGCAGCGATCGGTGCCGTCGCCCAGGTAGCCGCAGGGACAGGGGTTCATGGCCGCGACCAGTTGGAACTCGCACGGGTACTGGACGCGGTGATTGCTGCGCGCGATGCTCACCGTGCCGTTCTCCAGCGGTTCGCGCATCGCTTCCAGCGCGCCGCGCGAGAATTCCGGCAGTTCGTCCAGGAACAGCACGCCGAGATGGGCTAGGGATATTTCGCCCGGTTTCGGACGGATACCGCCGCCCACCAGCGCCGCCACGGTCGCCGTGTGGTGCGGATTGCGAAATGGCCGTTCGGCCCGAAGAATCGGCGCCAGCGGTTCGCCGGCGACGGAGGCGATGCTCGCCACGCAGAGCATATCGTCGGCCGCAAGGCGCGGAAGCAGTGTGATGAGCCGTTGGGCGAGCATGCTCTTGCCGCTGCCCGGTGGACCCAGCATGAGAAGATGGTGCGCACCGGCCGCAGCGATGAGCAGCGCGCGCTTACCTTCACCGTGTCCGCGCACTTCGGAGAGGTCCACGCCGAATGGCTGCGCTGGACTCGGCGCGGACGGCTTGAGCGTCTTGAGCAGAGCGTCTCCGTTGAGATGCCGCACCACCTCCATGAGATGCGTGGCGGGGTATACGCGGGCGTTCCTGACCAGCGCTGCCTCGGCCGCGTTGCCGGCCGGAAGGATCATCGCCCGGCCCGCGTCGCGGGCGGCCAGCACCGCCGGAAGCACGCCCAGCACCGGCCGCATCGCTCCGCTCAACCCCAGTTCGCCGATGAATTCGTACTCGTTCACCGGCCACTTCCACTTGTTTTCCACTTGCAGGACCCCCAGCGCGATGGGCAGGTCGAACCGGCCGCCTTCCTTGGGGATGTCCGCGGGTCCGAGGTGCACCGTGACCCGGCTCGGTGGTATGGGATGTCCGCAGGTCTGAAGCGCGGCGCGCACCCTGTCCCGGCTCTCCCGGACGGCAGCCGCCGGAAGACCCGCGATGGTGAAGGTGGGAAGTCCGCCCGAGACATGGACCTCGACCAGGGTCCGATAGGCTTCCATGCCCATCTGGCCCCGGCTGTACAGGTGAACGAGACCCACGGTCAGCGAACCTGGATGCTTTGTCGATGGAACAGCCGTCTTCGGCGAGGCGATCTTGCGTCCCATGCCGCGGGAATTTCGCCGCGGACGGCCAGGTCAGTCGGGTGCGCTCTCCTCCAATGCGGCCAGCCGGGCTTCGAGAGCCTCGAGTTTCTCGCGGGTCCTGGCAAGCACGGCCAGTTGAACATCGAATTCCTCACGAGTCACCAGGTCCATCCGGGCCAGTGCCGATTGCAACATCGACTTGAAATTGCGTTCCATGTCCTCGCCCATGGACTTGATGTTGCCCGGCACCGAATCAGCCAGTTTGCGGGCCAGTTCATCCAGCTTCGGACCATTGAATCTCTCAGTCATTGCATTCCCGTATGGTTGTCGAACAGGCGTGCCCCTGGAAGGTGCATTTCTCGCCAATTCTCGTGGAAATGCGCCCTATGATACTCTCGCTTTCGTTGTTCAGCAGGTCGGTCGCGCGTCATGAAGGACAAGGATTCAACAGAGCAAACCGCCGAAGTCGAGGCGCCGTCCCCGAAGCCGGCGGCGGAAACTCAGCCGGCGCCGGCCGCCCCGAAGCTGCGCGGCAGAAAGGGACTCTGGTTCACGCTTGTTCTGACCATGGGCGTCTCGCTCGCCGCCGCATCCGCGGCCGGCCTGTTGTGGTGGCAGCAGAGACAGTCCGAGGCGGCCATGGCTCAGGCTGACAGCGCGGCTGCCCTGTCGGCCGTGGAAATTCGCAGCGCTGTCGAGTCCCTGGAAGAGGACGTGGGCACACTGCAACGGTCGGACGCCGCCCAACTCGAAGCGTCGGGCCGATTCGGCGCCAATGTCGATGAACTTTCGATCCGTTTTGAGGCGCTTCAGTCCCGTGTCGACGATTATCAGGGAATCTCTGGAGATGCCCGCCGCCGCTGGCTTTTGGCCGAGGCAGAGCACTATCTGAGCTTAGGCAACGCGGAACTCTCCCTCGGCGGGCATTGGGAGACTGCGATCGTCGCGCTTGAACTGGCCGATGATGCGCTGAGGCAATTGGCCGAGCCGGCTTTCGCCGGGGTACGCCAACAGATTTCCGCAGACCTGCAGACCCTGCGAAGCGCCGACCTGGCCGATGTGGAAGGCCTGAGCTATACCCTCGGTCGTCTGGCCGCCCGGGTGGACGAATTACCCATGGGCCCCGCGACGCCCGCCAACCTGATTGCCGAACCCCAGGGTCTGGCGGATGTGGAATCGGGCTGGAACAGGGTCTGGCTCAGTATCAAGGGCGCCATATCCGGAATGATCAGCGTGGAACGCAGCGGCGAATCGGAATCGCCTGCGCTGACCGCGCGTGAGCAATCACTGATTCGCCGGCAACTTGAGCTGGAACTGGAAATGGCACGGCTGGGGCTGTTGCAGAACCGGACCGAAGTCTTCCGCAGCGGAGTGGAGACGGCCGTGGACCTGTTGAGCCGGCACTTCGATGTTTCCGAGCAGGCGGTGCAGAGTGCCGTCACGCTCCTTGAGGACATGGCGCAACTGGAGATTGAGCCGGCACGCCCCGACATAAGTGGCTCGCTGAGCCTGTTGCGCGAACTGGCAGCCAGAGACGGCTGATGCGCACCGGGCTCTGGGGCATCGCCGCCGTCTTCCTCGGCGCGTTTGCCGCACACTTCCTTCTCCGCGACCGCGGCTATGTACTGGTCAACTTTGTTGGCTATACCGTCGAAATGTCGGTACCGGTGTTGGTGCTGGTACTGGCCGGCGCGTACTTTGGCGTTCGCCTGATTCTGGCGGTGTGGCGGGCGCCGCGCCGGTTGGGCGAAGCCGTGGCGGAGCGCCGTCTCAGGCGCGCCGGGGAAAAGCTCACCCAGGGCCTGATTCACATGGCCGAGGGAGACTGGTCGAAGGGCGAGCGCCTGCTGGCGCGCAGCGTGAGGGGGACCGACTCGCCGCTCATCCACTATCTCATGGCCGCGCGGGCGGCCCAGTTGCAGGGTTCCGACGAGCGCCGGGACGACTGGTTGAAGCTCGCTTACGAAGAACTTCCCGAAGCCGAAACGGCCGTGCTGCTCACCCAGGCGGAACTGCAACTGGAGCACTCCGATTACGAGCGGGCGCTGGCGACATTGAACCGCATCCAGGAAGCGCACCCCGATCACCCGGTCGCGCTGGCATTGTTGGCCAGGATCTACCATGCACTGGAGGATTGGGACCGGCTCCTGGCGCTGGGCCCGCAACTGGCGGACGCCCGGATGGATACCGATGAGCTGGAGGGCATCGTCGCATCGGCGCTGGAAGCCAGCACTACCGGGGAAGGCATCACCCGCGTGGATGTGGACCGCCTCTGGGGCCGCCTGCCGGCGGCGTTGCGCAAGGCGCCGCGGCTGATCGCGCAGCAGGGGCTTGCACTCAACTCACTCGGACAGGGCGAGGAGGCGGAAAAGAAAATCCGCCTGGCGCTGAAGCGCGGTTGGGACGAGCATCTCGTGCTTGCATACGGGCGGGTGCGGGGCGCCAAGGCGGACAGGCAGTTGCGCCAGGCCGAGGAATGGCTCAAGGACCGTCCGGAGGATGCGGCACTGCTGTTGACGGCTGCGCGCTTGTGCATGGTACTGGAGTTGTGGGGCAAGGCCCGCAGTTACCTCGAAACCAGTCTCGCTCTCGCGCCGCGGACCGACGCCTACGCGCTCTACGGTTGCTTGCTCGATCAATTCGGGGAAGCCGACAATGCGGCGCTGGCGTTTCGCTCGGGATTGAGCCTGGTGGTGGGAGCCGGTGACGATCTTCCGGCATTGGATTCTCCGGATGTGGTTGCGCAGGGCGGCCCGAAGAATCGTTAGACGGCGATATTAGTTTCTTCCGGCATCGCGTGGGCTGGCGCGGACAGAGCTTGCGCGCTCAACCTCGCTCGCCATCCCTGGCGAGCTCGGATCGGCGCGCGGCGCTCCTGGCCATCCATGGCCCCGCGCCGCGCACACGACGCG
>VYEH01000231.1 GCA_009843005.1 Pseudomonadota bacterium
CAGCTGGATGTCGCCGAACGACTCCCGGGTGAAGATGTCGCCCGTGCCGCTCACGACCGTGACCGCGCAATCGGCAAGCGACCATTGGACGTCGCCGCCGTCCCGGTGCCGCCAATGGTCGAGATCGGAGCCGTCGAAGAGCACGATCGCGTCGGACGGCGGCGCCCCGCCCGTCCCTGGGGTCACCGCGACCGGTTCGGGTTCCCAGACTTCAGTATCCGCGGGATCGCCGCGAGGGGCTTCCTGGGCAAAGGCAAGCGCAGCCAACCCGAGACAGAACGCCGCGCTGCCCACCCGGCAAGGTAAAGTGGTCATGGTGCTTTCCCTGAAATTGTTGTTCCGCCACATGCGTTCTGATTGTTCGATTCAATTGGCATGCCGTCGCCGCGTGGAAATATACTACGTCCAATCCCGGCAGGTGGCGAGGTTACCGGAAAACGTGGAGTTCGACGCAATCGTAATCGGTTCGGGCGCGACCGGGGGCTGGGCCGCCAGGGAGCTGTGCGAAGCGGGCCTCGATACCCTCATGCTCGATCGCGGCCGTATGGTCGAGCACCGGCAGGACTACCCGACCGAGGGACTCGGCGCCTTCGCGCTGCCGTAGCGGAACAGAGGGGCGCCCGGCCTTCAACAGCAGTACAGCCGAAACTACGCGGCCGGCCCGGACAACTACATGTTCTACGCGACGGATGACGAGCATCCCTACGTCTACGACGAGAACAAGCCGTTCGACTGGGTGCGTCCGTCGTCCGTAGGCGGCAAGTCGCTGGTCTGGGGACGTCAGTGCTATCGCTGGTCGAGGCAGGACTTCGAGGCCAACCGGGCGGACGGGCACGGTATCGACTGGCCCATCCGCTACGACGACGTGGAGCCCTGGTACAGCTACGTTGAACAGACTGTCGGCATCAGCGGCGAGGCGCTTGGACTCGAACAGCTTCCCGACAGCGAGTTTCAGCCGCCCATGCCGCTCAACATCGCCGAACAGCGGTTGCGCGACGTGCTCGCCCGGGAGTTTGACGGCCGCGTGCTCACGATCGGGCGCGTGGCCAACCTGACCCGGGACATGCCGGAACAGGGACGCACGCGCTGCCAGTTCCGCGGCCGGTGCCATCGCGGGTGCTCGTACGGCGCCTATTTCTCGACCCAGGCCGTCACCCTGCCCATGGCCCGGGCCACGGGGAACCTCACCCTGCAGGACTCGAGCGTCGTGGAATCGCTCGAGTATGATGCGGCGGAGCAGCGGGTAACGGGCGTGCGGGTTGTCGATGCACGGACCCGCGAGCGCTCGGTCTATCGGGCCCGGATCGTATTTCTGTGCGCATCTTGCATTCCCACCACCCAGATACTGCTGAACTCGAGAAGCGAGGCCATGCCGAACGGTCTTGGCAACAACCATGACGTGCTCGGGCGCTACATCATCGACCATATCTTTTCGGTTGGCGCAAACGGGACCCTGGACGGGCAGTTCGAGGAGTACGTCCTGTACGGGCGCCGGCCCAACGGCATCTACGTTCCGCGGTTTCGCAACCTTCCGGGTGAGGAGCCCGAGCTGGAATTCGTGCGCGGCTACGGCTACCAGGGCGGAGCGGGACGCAGCCCGCCGCAGGACAGCGGCGGTTTCGGAGCCGACCTGAAGCAGCGCCTGCGCATACCGGGTCCCTGGCGAGCCTCCCTGTACGGATTCGGCGAAGTGCTGCCCTATCGCGACAACCGGATGCGGCTGTCGGAGACGGCCGTCGACCGCTTCGGCATCCCGCAGATGCAGTTCGATGTCCAATGGCGGGAGAACGAAGCCCGCATGGCGGCGGACATTGTCGAGCAGGCCGTCGCGATGCTTCAGGCCGCGGGTGCGACCGACATACGGCAGGACACTGTTGCGGCGGCGCCCGGCCGCGGCATTCACGAAATGGGCGGCGCCTGCATGGGCGAAGACCCCACGCAATCCGTCGTCAATCGCTGGAACCAGTTGCACGTGGCGCCCAACGTCTTCGTCACCGACGGCGCCGCGATGTCCTCCGGCAGTTGCGTCAACCCGACGTTGACGTTCATGGCCATGACGGCCCGGGCGGCCGATCATGCCATCGACCTGTTCAGGAACGACGCGATCTAGCGCAGGGTGAAACGAAACATGATCACGACACAAATCGACCGGCGCGAAGCTCTTGGCGGAATTGCGGCCATCTTCGGCGCCGCGCTGATATCCCCGTTGCGACGCGCAGTTGCCCAGGATGCGGACCCCGGCATGGGTCCGCAGAACGTCATCTTCCCGGATACGCAGCGCGCGCTGGTGGATGCGCTTGTCGAACGCATCATCCCTGCGACGGATACGCCGGGCGCGATGGAAGCCGGTGTAACCGCGTACATCGAGATGATCATCGACGAGTTTTACGAGCCCGGCGAGCGCGAAGGGTTCCTGCGCGACCTGCAGGCCGCCGACGACTACGCCCTGGAACGTTACAGTGCACCGTTTACCGAACTGGAGCCGGAGCAACAGGATGCGATCATCTCCCTGGCCGAGCAGCAGCAGCTAGACGGCGCCGAAGACACCTTCTTCGACGCCATCAAACAGCTTACGGTGACCGGGTATTACACGTCTGAAATCGGTATGACCGTCGAGCGGGTTTACCTGCCGGTCCCCGGACGCTACGACGGGGCGTATCCCTACACCGACGGCGACAGATTGTTCTCTAACTGATCCGCTCTGTTCTCCGCCTGATTCGGGGCTTCTACGACTGGACGGGTTGCCCGGGCCTTGCCGTCATGTACGCCGGGCTGCGACCAGAGCGTTGTCGGATCGCAGCCCGCGCAATGCCGCAAGCGTATCAGAAGTGCGTGCGGAACCCGGCGGAGATGTTTCGTCCCGGCAGCGGCAACGAATTCTTCACGAACGAGGTGTGCTTGCGCGCATCCTCATCCGCCAGGTTGGTGCCGATCACGAATACCTCGAATGCGGTTCCACCCGGGGTCGTGATCGTCCAGTTCACATCGGCGTTGACCATCGTGTAACCCGCGGTGGGCGTCTCGTGGTGGGCGGTGTTGGTCTGGTCGTCGTATTGGGTGACCTCCAGTCCGAACAGCACCTGCTCGTTGTGGTACTGGATGCGGGAGCCGTAGCGCAACGGAGGCATCCTCGGCACGTTTTCGCCATTGCCCAACTCGCCGTTGACGTAGTCGGCAAAGACCCGGATATCGAGCTCGGACTCGCCCCGTACGAAGATAGGCGAGAAGAATTCGGCCTCGATCCCGGAGAAGTCGGCATCGTTCTGCTCGAAGTGATAGACCGGCAACCCGTGGTCGATCTCACCGGTTTCTTCCAGGTAGATGAAATCGGCGTAGCTGGTGACAAACGCCGTCAGGCTCCAGGACGTGCCGCCCCCGCTGCTGCGTAGGCCGACATCCAGGTGCCGGGACGTTTCCACACCGATATCGGGGTTGCCGATCTCCACGGACTGGGTCGCCAGGTGAGGCCCGTCGGCGTAGAGTTCCTCCGCCACCGGTAACCGCTGCGCCAGCGCCGCGTTCGCGATGAAGGAGTAGCCGTCCGGCAGGTCGCGAACCGCCGCTAGCGAGAAGCTGGTGGCCGTGTCGTTCACCGTGGGCAGATCGCCCGATGGATCCTGCTGCTGATACTCCAGCCTTGCGCCCAGGGACAGGTGCCAGTCCTCGATGTCGCGCTGCTCGACGATGAAGGCGCCGTAAGTCGACGTATCGACCGGCGGCACGAAAGCTTCCGCGCCCACGGCGGAGAATTGCCGCTGGCCGACCTGGAATCCGTAAGCGCCGTCCCAGTCGCCCCACGGCGCGTGCATGAACTCCAGCCTGCCTTCCCAGGCATCGTTCTCGAACAGCGTGCCGATCTCGTCGCCTTCCAGCTCCACGTGCTCGTACTGGTTGACGCCGAACCGCAGGTTGATCGCCTCGAACGGCCCTTCAAGGCCAACCCAGCCGCCCTTCAGGTCGACCCGGGTCTGCTTCAGGTCGATGCGAACGGGAGCTTCCTCGCCTTCGTGCCCGTGCTCGTCTTCGTGGTCCTCGTCCTCGTGATCCTCGTCCTCATGGTCCTCGTCTTCGTGGTCTTCGTCTTCGTCGTGATCCTCATCGTCGTGGTCGTCCTCGTCGTGATCGTCGTCGTCGTCGTCGACGTCCTGCTCCGCGTCGACGGGGAAATCGTAGTCGACGGCGACGAAGGGGACGGCCACGTCGTCCCAG
>VYEH01000108.1:0-2916 GCA_009843005.1 Pseudomonadota bacterium
GTTCCGGGCGATATGACATGAAGCGTCTGAAGGCGGTCATGCTGCTTCTCATTGCGATCTACGCCCCGCGCGGACCGGTGCGCGGGGATCATGCGCTGAAAGGCCCATGGTCAAACCACCGTGAATGCCATGTCGGCGGCGACTTCCTTCTGGTCTACCAGGTTGACGATTCTGTCGGCCTCGGCGGTTCGATCAACTTTGTCCGGATCGGCACGCACGCCAATCTGTTCAAATGACGCCGATGGCGGATTGACACCCAAGTTGCGGCTGGCTGATGATGCGGTACGGCACGACGATAGCCGGGGTAGCGAAAGACTTCGCCGAGATCAATTTCCATGAGTAGAAAACGGCGCAAACGGAATCTGACTCGATCCGGTGTTTCATCGGGCAAATCACAGCCGGAAGCCGTGCCCTACTCACCGACCGCGGCTGGCACGCTGGTCGGCGTCAGTGCGTGTTTCGTGCTATCGGGGTTTGCAGCCCTGCTCTACCAGACGGCATGGATGCGCCAGTTTTCGGTGGTATTCGGCACCTCCGAGCTTGCCGTCGCCACCGTATTGTCGGCCTACATGGCGGGGCTGGCGGTGGGCGCCGGGATCGCCGGCCGCTATGTCAACCGGATCACCCGCCCCGTCCTCGTCTATGGAATCCTGGAAGCCGGCGTAGCACTTTCCGCGCTGGCTGTGCCGCTGCTGCTGGCACTGGCCAACCTGCTCTACGGGGGCCTGTTGGGCGGACAACCTGAGCCCGCCGATGCCAGCGGCCTGGGCCAGTCCCTGTTCTACCTGGTCGTGGCCTTCATCGTGCTGGCGATTCCCACCGGCTGCATGGGCGCCACGCTGCCCATGCTGACGCGGTACGTGGTCCGCTCCGAGGATCAGATAGGACCGCGCGTGGGGTGGCTCTACGCGCTGAATACGGTGGGCGCCGTAGGAGGCACCGTCACCGCGGGATTCCTGCTGCTGCCCGCGTTGGGCTTGTCGGGAACGGTCTGGGTAGGCGTATTCATCAACTTCCTGGTGTTCGTGATTGCGGCCTACATTGCCCGCACGTTGGCGCCGCTGGGGGCGGCACACGACACGGATCGGCGGACGGAACCGCTGACTGTCACGGATCCGGCGGGACCCGTGGCAGCAGCCTCCGACGGGGCAACCGCGGGGACTGCGGGTGTCGCTGCTATCGCAGGACCAGGCCGCGGGATTTTCGGAACGTACTGGATTCTCCCGCTCATGCTCATCTCGGGGGCCAATACCTTCACCTACGAAGTGCTCTGGACCCGGTTGCTGAGCCATATTCTCGGCGGCAGCATCGTAGCGTTCTCCACCATGCTCGCCGCCTTCCTTAGCGGTATCGCCATCGGCAGCGCGCTTGCGGCACGCTACGCCCGAAACGCCGGCACCGCACTCTCTGCATTCGTCGTGACCCAGTTCGGCATCGCGATCACGTCGATCGCCATTTACGAGAGCCTTCACCTGCTGATTCCGGAGACGGCGGGGCTGCGAGGAAACGCGTCGCTGGCCATGATCGTCCTGTTGCCGTCGACGCTGTTTATCGGCGCGACGTTCCCCTTCGCGGTGCGAATCCTTGCAACCGGCGAAGCCGACGCCGCGCCCGCATCGGCAAGGGTCTACGCGTGGAATACCTTTGGCGCCATCGTCGGCGCCGCCGTTGCCGGCTTTGTCCTCATCCCCCTGCTGAAGTACGAGGGTGCGATCCAGATGGCGGTGATGGTCAATGCCGCGCTTGCGCTTGGCGCCAGTCTCCTGGTATTCCAGCGCCGCTATCGGACCGCAGCGGCTGCCGCGGTGGGCCTGCTCGCCATCGCCCTGGTCTATCGCCCTGTCATTCCGGAAGAAATTCTGCGTACTTCACCCATGACCGACTACGGTCAGGGGGAAATTCGGTACTACGAAGTGGGCCGCTCGGCGACCGTGCTGATGCTGGAAGAGGACGGGTATCTCAATTTGAGGACCAACGGACTGCCGGAGGCCTCCACCAACCTGCGCGGGGCGCCGCCCTACCAGCACAATCAGCACCTGCTGTCCACGGTGCCGGTGCTGGCCCGGCCCGATACCCGGGACATGCTGATCATCGGGTTCGGGGGCGGCGTGGCCGTCGAGGGCGTGCCGCCGTCGGTGGAAACCGTGGACGTGGTCGAACTGGAGCCGAAAGTCATCGATGCTAATCGGATTCTGAGCGAGGAGCGCGAGATCGATCCGCTGCAGGACCCCCGCGTAAGGGTCTTCATCAACGATGCCCGCAGCGCCATGAGGCTGACTTCGAAGCGCTACGACGCCATCGTCTCGCAGCCATCCCACCCGTGGACCGCCGGCGCATCGCACCTGTACACGCACGAATTCATGCAGTTGGCGAAGGAACGTCTGAATCCCGGTGGCGTCTTCCTGCAATGGATGAACACTCAGTTTGTCACCGAATCCCTGCTCCAGAGCCTCTGCGCCACGATTCTGGACGTCTACGAATACGTTCGCGTCTACCAGTGGACCACCGAAGTGTTGTTCTTTCTGGGTTCCGACGAACCGCTGGATATCGAGCGTACCCTGAGCACCACGGGCCGGCCGCTGATCGATGACCCGATTCACTACCTGGAGAAAGGTATCGGCTCGGTCGAGGACGTGCTCACGGCGCTGAACATGGACGAGGCGAACATACAGCGGTTCGCGGCTGATGCCCCGATCCTGACTGACAATTTCAATCGCATGGCGACGGAGTCGGCCGTCGCGATGGAGCGGGAGGAGACGCTGGCCTTCGGCGAGTTGATCGAACTCTCCTTGCCCTATGATCCGAGATTGCAGGCCGGCAGTTGGGTACATCGAAATTTCCCCGTGGACCTGAACTTCGGGTACATCTCGGAACGCCTGGAGCGAAGCGGTTTCAAGCGGCATGCCGTGGAGCTGG
>VYEH01000108.1:2926-4174 GCA_009843005.1 Pseudomonadota bacterium
ATCGGCATGGGACTCAAGCGGCAGGGGGAAGACTTCGAGTCCCAGCGCGTATTGCTGTCGGCTCTGCTGGCCGATCCGCAGGATGACCAGGCGCGCTTCGCCCTGCTGCGGCCCTGGCTCAACCAGCTCGAGCGCCCGGACATTCCCGGCTATGTCGCCGATCTCGCAGGCCGCCTCACGGGCTCCCAGGGGGCGGTCGTGGAAGGTTGGCAGGCAGCGGCCCGACAGGACTGGCAGAGGCTGGTGGAACTCGACCCCGAGCTGGCCGGCACGCGTCCCACCGACCAGTGGTACCTGGAATCCGTCAAGCTGCGTGCGGACTGGCGCATCAAGGTCACCAACCCGGAGTACCAGCCGATGCTTGCCAGGGAGGCCAAGCGGCTCATCGACAACGCCATCGCCATCTTCCAGGACCCGGAATTCTACAGCATGCGGGTGGCGGCCGCGTTCGTGGCCGACGACGCCATCGACGTCATCGAGACCAGCCGTCGCTTGCTCTACGTGTTTGACAGCGAAGTGAACAGCGCCGAGGAAGGCCGTCTCGAGGTGACGCCTGCCGCCATCGATCAGAAGTTACGCCAGATCGAGACGGTGCGCGTTGTGGTGGATCAGGTCCGACGAGAACACGACATCCCGGGCTACAAGACCGAGCAACTGGACCGGGAACTCGGCAACATCATACGCCGGCTGGAGCAATTGAGGGAAACTCTGGCTGCCGGATAGTCCCGCTATCCGACCCGGTCAGCGGCGCATGCCGCCGGGTCTACCCGGCGGGGGGGCCGTCTGGCAGGGATGCTCTTCGCGCTCGGTATCGCAGACGTACACCTGGCCCATGTAGTTCGTCCACTGGGTCCATGCCCGAGTCGGCGGATCCTGCTTCCAGATCATGCTGATGATATGCAAATGGTCGTTTCCCAGCACCGCCTTGTTCAGTGACGCCAATGTCTGTCCGTCAGCAAGTCCGCACACCTGCCGCCAGAAAACCATCGAATACCCGTTCTCAGGGCCCTCGCCCAGCTTTCGCGAAGTGAATGATTCGCAACTGTTCGGATCGCTCTCTATACGCAACTCGTAGACCCGTTCCGCCGATGTAATCCCAGCCGTCGTGTGATAGGTCTCCTGGCGCAACGTTTCGCGCCAATCGGACGGTTCCTGCCCGCTGGGAAAGATGTACCGTTCGTCCTTCTGCTCGGCCTCACGCGCGTACGGCGTCCAGTTGTTCGGCAAGGGCACGACCATGGTCTCGCC
>VYEH01000331.1:0-1497 GCA_009843005.1 Pseudomonadota bacterium
CCAGGGGGAGACGAAGGTCTGGCCGTCCAGTTGGTAGCCGACGCAGATTACCTGCGTGGAGGGATGTCGGGCATAGACGGTCGTGCCGACCTGGGTTAGATCGACGCGTGACCGTGTCTCGAAATCGAGGATTAGGGGTCTCATCCGGTGTCTCCGTGGAGTTGAGAGGGCGCCAGTGCCCCGATGTGGGGATTTCGGGGGAGAGGAGGATTCCCCCCTCCCCCTCCCCCGGGGTCGGCTCCACGGGGCCCGCGCGCCCCTAGAAGGGGATGTCGTCGTCGTAGTTGTCCGGAGGACCCTTATCGGCCTCCGTTGCTCCGTACACGGCGTTCTCCGTCGGGTCAGCGGATTCCGCCTCCTGCTGGAACCAGATGTCCTCCGGATCGTCCTCGAAGTCCTGCTTGGCATCGGTCACGGAATCGAGGCGATCGCCATGGCCCAGCCATTGCAGATTGTTGAGACCGATGGCGACGCCCTTGCCGATGTTGTCGTAGGCGTAGACGTTGACCGACGCTCGTGCCCAGGCACCCGGATAGCAGAGCTGGCGAATCTGGTCATCGGAGAGCAGATTCTTTCGCAGGTCGACCACCTGGGGCCGTCGGTCCGCATTGGCCGAGAGGGAGGCGAAGAGCACCTCGGAGCCATAGCCATTGAGGTGCGCCTTCTCGGTCCCGTTCCGGATGCCACGGCGGATGTTCGCCGGGAGCTTCGCGAGAGGGGTCTGGAAGAACTCCCGAGCCGTCTCGTCGAGACGCTTGATGAGATTGCCCCAGGTGACCTTGTATTTGCCCTTGACGTCCTCGGTGTACCAGAGGGCGGTGACGGAGAATTTCTCCGCGGACCCCTGATATCCCGTCGCCTTGATGAGCGAGGGGAATGAGATGCGGAAGGGCGGAGTGATGAGTGTTGACATCTATGTAAACTCCCGTGTGTCGGCGTTGGTCTCGAATTCCTCACCCTGGCCGATTGCAGGGCGAGAATCGGAGGAATCGACGAGAAGTATCGAGGGATTCCCCCGGGTGATGAGCTCGTGGAATGCCGCCCGGTTATCGGGTGTGATGAGTGCCTCGATCTGCTTGGGCGACTTGATTGTGAAGATATCATCGATCGGATGGTGACCGATCAATCCCGGGAGGGTATCGAGGAGAATGGGACGCTCCACCGCCCATCGCCGTCTACCGGGGCCGGCAACCAATTTGACCGCTTCGAGGCGATGGCCGGATTGCAGATGTGTCCTGAGCATATCATCGACCACTTCAATCCATGACTTCAGCGCTCGGCGCAAACGTCCCAGCTCCTCTAGGGTCTCATATCGCTCCGCGTCGGCCTCGTGGAGATTGGACATCGTCTCACGCCATGCCGGACAGGTGGGTTGATGATCACACCAGGTGCACCATTCCCCGGCCTCGGCGTGTTCGGGTGTCTCCTGTGATCGGGTGAGAGCGTCGAGTAAGGGGCGCAGATGTCGCTTCAGCACCTCCGCGTCCACCGACCACG
>VYEH01000331.1:1507-4168 GCA_009843005.1 Pseudomonadota bacterium
CGTGCGCAGGGCGTTGTGTGGCGCCGGTACACGGGGCTGGAAGAGGGAGAGATGAATCGTACGGGGTCGGCGCCCGATATGACGGATAGCGCCGAGGGCGTAGAGGAGGAGCTGTGTGTTGCCGACTTCGGGGACATGGGTGCGCCCGTATTTGAGGTCACAGATATGGAGCTCCTCCCTCTTGTCGGTCCACATCACCAAGTCGGCCGTGCCGCCGCAGAGGTCGGCATACGTCGGGAAGGGCGTGACGGTAATCTCCGACCATACCTCGTCGGCCGCGTTCCATACGTCGGCGAGCTCCGATAGGGCATAGAGGAGAGATCGCTCCACGGGGAAGGTCTCCCCCTCACACGCAATCTGTTTCGGTATCGGGGGCGTCCGATCGAGCATCCGGTGAGTGAGAATCCAGGAGAGGAGGAGATGCGCCGCGGTACCCTGCTTCGCCGCCTTGCCCGCGGGTCGACGTCCCCCCGAGGGCGCGGTCGTCGAGAGGGAACAATGTAGCCAACGATGTGAGGCGGAGGCGGCGAAGGGTTTATGCCGACGCGTGGCTTCGGAGGATTCACTAAGTAGGCCCCCCTCGAAGTGATAATGGTCGAGGGGGAGAGCATGGAATTTGGTCATGTAGGAGTCTCCATAGAGTTAGGTTGGGGGCGGAAGTCCAATCTAATCTCTCTCCGGGAGGACGTAAACCCCTAATAGTCCGGAACTTATCAAATATATCGATCATATCAAATGGTCGATATATTCGATGTATTCGATCAGTCGAACTCGGCCCCCGCGGCGGTACGTGGCTCCCAGCGGCCATCTACAACCTCCAGTGAGTATACCTGCTCGTGGAGAGAATTGACGACCAGAGCTTCATCAATACGCGGCCGCTTCTGGGCCTCATGGTGTCGGGCTGCACGGGACATGGCTCGGGGGAACAGCTCATCGAAGACTACATCCCACTCGTCGAGGTTCCCTGTGAATCGAGGATGGCGCTGCACGGGTAGATGGATGATACGTCGCCATAGGCCATCATCGGGAGATATGTCGACTGGGTAATTGGAGGTTGCCAACATGATGCCCATAAGGTGATGTGTGGAGGCCTTCCCACGTGCGTAGGCCGCACGGTAGTCAAATTTAGTCTGGTTGATGTACTTCTTCGCCTGTCCTCGCCGCTGGGAGCCCCTACGCCCGAGCATCTCTTTCAGCTCCTCCATCTCCGCCACCACGGCTATCTGCGCCTTCTCTCCGAATTCCTTGGGTGGATCATCAAATGAGATGTCATTCGTATGATAGTGAGTCAGACCCAGGGAGATGCAGAAACGCGTCTTGCCACAGCCGGGAGGTCCGACAAAGGTCGGTAGATAGGGGAAATGCACGGAGGCGGGTACACCGGTGCGCTGGCCGGTATACAGACGTGTATAGAGTGTCAGGAGCATGTTGAGCTCCACGTTGCGGATCTGGTCTGCCAGCCGGGGTTCCTCCGTTGCCGGGGAGAAGAGATTGAGCAGGAGAGATTCCTTGTTGCTCAGGGGCTCCGCATTCTGCCAATCCTCGATGTGCTGGGCGATGGGATCATATATGGACTGCCGGGCGGCGTAGGTGTCTAGCCAGTCGATGAAGTTCGTCCAGTTATTCAGTGGCTCCCATTGTGGAGGGTCCCCCCGGCCACGTGTCTCCCGAAACCCCTTTCGGATGGCATCGACAAACCAGCGCCTCGGCATGTCATCACTCATGGATTGCCAATCACCCGTACCTTTCGAGAGCTCGGTATGTCCGGACCGGATGTTATAGCGATAGCGATAGTTGAGTTGGTCGAATATCTGTACCGCCCCTTCCTCCGCAAATGGATAGGCCTGTGAGGAGGCGCCTGATGTCTTGGCTTTCCCGGTGGCCTTGTAGAAGGTCTCCAGAAAGGCCTGCTCGGAATTATCGGCGAAGTACCCTGTCTCCTCCGCCACCTCATGCCATCGTTCGACAGAGGTAAGCTCCGGGTCGCCGAGCTGCTCGGTCTGGGCCAATATGTAGTGCCACCACTTGGTGTCACGCTCCCCCTTGACGCAGCAGAGACCCAGGAGCTCATACGGGAAGGCTACCGGGCGCGGTGGATTCTCTAGCCAGTCTGCTATCAGCTTGAGCACGCCGGCTATCTGCTGGGCCGGCACCCGGAGGAGCTGGGTGTATTGGATGTCGACGGTATAACGGTCGCCACGCAGTGTGAACTCCCGTGGCTTGAGTGGCTTCAGGTCACCCGGATGGCGAGGTTTACTGTACCATAGGTGACCACCCCGGCGTGTGCCTGAGCGTGAGAGTGAGTGATGGAGTGGTGGCAGGAACTCGTATAGGCCCTTCACCACGGGTGTATCTACGTCGACCACGGCCAGGTCATAATGACCGGGGTAGAGGAACATCAGGTTGGCCGGGTCAGCGAGTGTACGTTGCAGGCTCTCGGTATACGCGTTGGGGCTCTTCGATCTACCGGAGCCCGAGCCCTTTTCATAGGTGAAGCCCTTCCGTACCCGTTCACGTCCTCCATGGGTGAAGTCGAATCGGAGCTTACGATGTTGGTAGATGCGGTGTATCTGTGTCATGCAGTCCTCGAGCATCCCGGTACCTCTCATTGATTGGCAGGCAGGTAGGTGTCTGGGGATATTTCCCTATAGAATTTAGAGA
>VYEH01000417.1 GCA_009843005.1 Pseudomonadota bacterium
CGATAGGACTGTTCGAAACACCTTCGGAAGCGCTCGCCGCCGCGGGCGAACTGAAGGGCAACGGGTTTGGCCAGCCTTCCGTGATCTCGCCGATTCCGCTGGAGACGGCCGAGGAAGTGCTGGGCGAGAAGAAATCCGTGATCAAGCGCTTCACTTTTTTCGGCGCATTGTTCGGCGGCATCGGCGGCTTCACACTTGCCGCCGGCACCGCGGTGCTCTACCTGCATCCCACCGGAGGCCGGCCGATCATCACCTGGCCGCCGTTCCTGATCATCACCTACGAGATGACGATTCTCTTCGGCATACTGGCTACGGTCCTCGGTTTCCTCATCAGCGCCCGGTTTCCCGCGTTCCGGGACCGCATCTACGTGCCGGAGGCGGCGGTGGACAAGTTTACCGTGGCCGTGGCCTGCGAGGACCGGGGCATATTCGAGAAGGCAGAGGCCATCCTGCGCGGCGCCGGCGCCGGGGAGGTCCGGGAGGTGACGGAGTGACGCCCATGAAACGGACGCACGTGAAACGCACCCCCCTGAAGCGATTGGGCCTTGCGGCCGCAGTCCCGCTTCTGCTCGGCCTGACGGCGATTGCCTGGGCGTTTCCGTGGGACAAGGACATGGTCGACCAGCCGTCGGCCAAGCCGCAGGAATCCGAGGCGCCGATGGATTCCGCGGGCGTCCCGGTGGAAGGCGGCGAAACGTTGCCCGCGCCCGTCACGGAAGCGGGGATGTTCGAAGCCAAGGACGCCGCCGTGTTGCTCGAAAATCCCATTCCGGCGACGCCCGAGTCCGTGGCCACGGGCGAGTACCTGTATCAGATCACCTGCATGGTCTGCCACGGCCCGGAAGGGCGCGGGGACGGGCCTGTGGGGCTGCTGCTGGCCACTTCCCCGGTGGACATGAACGATGCCTATACCCGGGACCAGGCCGATGGCCAGTGGTTCTTCACCATAACCCGCGGCCGCGTGACGATGCCCTACTATCGCGACGCCCTCAGCGCGGAAGAGCGCTGGCACGTCATCAACTACATGCGCGCCACGTTCGGATCCGCCGATCAGATCGGGGAACCCGCGGAACAGGTCGGGGACTAGCAGATGGCTTCCACTACCCGTACGATGCTTGCTCCCCGTTGGGCGTTCTGGTTGTTTGCCGCGCTGTTCGTGGCGGGTATTGCGGCCCTCGTTACGGGAGCGAACAATGGCTCACCGCCCGATATCGGCCTGCTGACGGCGTCGTTCCTGTTCCTGATGGGCATCAGCCAGACAGGAGTGGTGTTCTGCGCCATGACGCGCCTGGTGAAGGCCCAGTGGTCGAAGCCCTACCATCGGCTCGCCGAGTTGAGCACGCTGGCCTTTCTGCCGTTCGCGGTGGTGGGCTTCCTGCTGATCTACGCCTACGGGCGCGATGAACTTTTCTACTGGCTGAACCCGTCGCCCGACGAGCACCTGAGCCCATGGCTCAACAGTACGTTCCTGTTGTACAGGAACCTGTTCGGGCTCGCCCTGTTCTACGGTCTGGCGGTGTACTACGCGTACAAGGGGCTGCAGCCGGATCTGGCCGGGTCCGAAGAGGGAAGTGCGGACCACCGCAAGGTCGAAGGGCAGCTTTATCTGTTGTCGCCCTTCATCCTGTTGGGCTACGTGATCTGCAACACGTTCTTCGCGTGGGACTTCGGAATGATGCTGATCGCCCACTGGCACAGCACCGTATTCCCGATCCTGTTCTGGTTCGGCAATATCTTTGCCGGTACCGCCGCGCTGATCGTCTTCCCCGCTCTGCTCGGGGGGCCGAAGTCCGCCAATTCACCCTTCGGGATGGATCAGATCAAGAGCCTCGGCATGATTGTCACGGGCTTCACCCTCATGTGGCTGTATTTCTTCTGGGCGCAATTCTTCGTGACGTGGTTCGGCAACCTGTCTCACGAAACCGACGTGTTGTGGCGGCAGATGTACGGGCACTACGCGCCGTACTTCTGGACCATGATGTTCTGCTGCTTCTTCATCCCCTTCGTGTCGTTCATCTTTGCCTTCGTGAAGCGCTCCATGTGGACCCTGGGGATTCTTGCCATCGGGATAAACGTGGGAATCTGGCTGTACAAGTATCTCACCGTGGTACCCGTGTTTTCACCCGACGACACGCCATTCAGCAGCTGGGTGGACATTGGCGTCTCCGTCGGAATGGCGGCAGGCTTCATTGCCGTCGTGATCGCCTTGGCCAACCGCCTGCCGATCTACTCGCACTGGGAACTCGCACTAAAGCCTGAACCGAGACACTGACCCCGGAATTCACCCGCTACCGCTCGTCGAGACGTGGACCACGGGATTCGCCAGCCGGCCCAGTCCCTCTATTTCGATCTCGATTGTGCCGGTGCATTCGGACAGATCAACGTTGCGATGAGCGTGGGGAAACCTGCCGACGCCCCTGGCGGTGGTTCCGAAGCTGAACAGGTCGCCCGGTTCCAGGGTGAAGAAGCGGCTGGCCTCGGCGATCACCTCCTGGATGGTGAATCGGTAGCTTGACGTGTTGTCGACGGCGAACTGCTCGCCGTCGACCCAGGCCCTGATCTGAAGGTTATTCGGATCCGGAATTTCATCCGCCGTAGTGAGCCAGGGTCCACAGGGCCCAAAGGTATCGGCGCCCTTGGAACGGGCGTGGTAGACGAAGTACAGATCTCGGTCGTCTTCGCCATGTGCGTTGCGCCATGCCGACATGTAGGGGGACCAGATTTCCGGCGGGCGCGTCACCGCCACGCTGTCCATGCCCAACTTCATCTCGTGGGACGTAACGTCGTTCATGATGGTCTAACCGAAGACATGGACGAGAGCCTCCGAAGGGGCCACGTCCTTGCAGCGCTTGCCGATGACCGCAGCCAATTCGCACTCGGGAATGGTCGCGCCGTAGTAACTGCGCACTTCGATGGCCTTGCCGTGCCCCAGCAGGGAGGAGGGGGGCTTGAGGAAGAAGTTCGGGACCCCGGGATCCTTGTGCGCCGTGCGCATCAGCGCCCTGTTGTTGAAGGCCACACCGAGGATCTTGCTGGCGCGGGGCTGCACCGGAAGCCAATCCAGCGTGGTTGCACTTGCGATGTTTCCTGGAATTCGAGGCAGGTATTCCGCGGCTCGCCGTGCCATGTCCCATTCCGTGTTGCCGGCCTCGATGAGGGCCTGAATGGTGGCCGGTGGAGCCGGCAGGGCAGCCGCTGAACAAAGATCCCGCAGAGTGGCCGCACGGCCTCTGCCAGCGTCGACAATCACGGTTTCCCGACCGTCGAGGAGAATGGAGCCGAGTTTCATCGATTCGAGTCTTGTGCAGCGCTTCAATGCCGAAGAGTATCCGATCTGCGGTCGGGGTTCGATGGAATCGCCATTGCCGCGGCGCTAGAATCGGGCCATGGAAAGCACACAACCAGTAACGGGCCGGACATCCGGCTCCGCCGGGCATCCCTCCGAGCCCGAGGTCCGCGATTTGTGGGCGGTGCCGTCACTGCCGGGGCTTGAGTTTCCCGGCTGCACGCCGCGGCGTCTGAGGCGCCGCGATCTGGAAACCTACGACGGACGTCTGGAGTACTGGGATGCCCGGACGGAAACCGTCTGGGTGTGCGAGCCGACGACGCCGTACCATGAGGAACCGTCGGCGACGCTTGCCGCGACGCTGAGGACGATCGCCGAGGTGCGCGGTTCTCCCATCAAGTGCTACGGCACGATGGACCTGATGCTGCGCGATTCGGGGGGCGAGCCGCGCGGCATCATGCAGGCGGACCAGTCGGCGTACCTGCACCCGCTACGGGCGGTCTTGCCGGGAAGAAAGGCGATGGTGATCGGCGAGCACGATTTCCCGGACGTGGTGCTGGAGGTGGACCACACCACGGACGCGCGGCGGGGCAAGCTCAAACTCTACGAGGCGTGGGGGTTCCCGGAGGTGTGGATTCAGGTGCCCGACCGGCCCTCGGAGAGCCGGCCGCGGAATCGGCTTCCGGGGTTGACGGTCCACGTATTGGACAATGGCGCGTACCGGGTGTCGGAGGCGAGCCGGGCGTTTCCGGGTTGGACGGCAGTGGAAATTCACGCGGCGCTGGACGAGACGACGCCGTCGGTGGAGACGGTCGCGGTGCTGGAGCGTGTGGGCGCCGCCCTGGGGGTGCGTGGGGGCACGGGGCCGGAAGACG
>VYEH01000202.1:0-3203 GCA_009843005.1 Pseudomonadota bacterium
GACGATGGGCGCACCCTGCCGGGCGCTGGCGCCATTTTCGTCGGTGGCCACGAGAACGAGTTCGTGCTGACCGGTGTCGGCAATGTGCAGGGTGATTGTCTCCCCGTTGCCCGCTACGTCCGACCCCAATTGCCATTCGTAGGTCAGTGCATCGCCGTCCGGGTCGCTGCTCGATGCCGCCGTGGCAGTCACCTCAAGAGGCGCTGTGCCCTGAGACTCCGACAGCTCGATGACAGGTACCGGTGGGCGGTTGCCGGGACCCACATAACGCAGTCGGGACAACCCGGCTTCGGGATTGCCGGCGAACCAACCGCGTCCGTACTCGAGAATGTACAGGCTGCCGTCGTCGCCGAAGGTCAGGTCGAGAATGCCCGAGAACGATTCACCCGGCATGAACGGGGCGATCTGGCGCACACCGCCGCCGGCATGGAAGTCTACGACCTTGATCCAGTCGCGCATGAAATCCGCAATGAACAGGCGCCCCTCGAAATACGCCGGAAACGGCTGGGATGCGCCTTCGGGCTGCCGATAGACACCTGCCACCAGGGCGTTGCGACCGCCCTGCCCCAGTTCCGGAAAGCGTTCCGAGGGCGCGTACGGATACCAGATCAATGCCGGACGCGCAGGCGGCAGTATTCCTGCGCCGGAATTGCGCGGAGAATCGTTGACCGGCGCCCCCGGATCGAACAGCTCGCCGGTCGTCTCGCTGGCGAAATCATGATCGCCGTATGCGCCGTTGTGGCCGATGAACAGCGGCCAACCGAAATTGCCGGGTCCGGTGATCCGGTTGATCTCGTCGTAGCCGCGGGAGCCGCGAAGCTCGTCCGACTCCCCGGCATCGGGACCTATGTCGCCGTAGAACAGATGCCCGGTCTCCGGGTCGATGGCGATCGTGTAGGGATTGCGCAGGCCCATGGCGTAGATTTCCGGCCGTCCCTCGGCCGGATCGTCGAACAGGTTGCCGGGCGGTACGGTGTAACCGCCATCGGGCAGCGGCTCGATTCTCAGGATCTTTCCGCGCAGGTCGTTGGTGTTCCCGGACGATCGCAGTGCATCGAAGTGCGTGCGGTCCTCACGCCGATCGATGGGACCGTATCCGCGGCTCTGGAACGGGACCGTGTTGTCTCCGGTGGCGATGAAGAGCGCTCCGCTCGCATCGAATTCGATGTTGCCGCCGGTGTGGCAGCAGGTCTGATCGACCGGAAACTCCAGGACGAGGACCTCCGAATCGACGTCAATGCCGGCATCCTCGTAAATGAACCTCGAGATCCTTTGGTAGAGTTGGCTGTCCCGAAGCCGGTTGTACATCAGGTAAACCCGGCGATTGGCGTCGAAGTCCGGATCCGCAGCCACGCCTATCAGGCCGAACTCATCGTCCCAGTCATAGTAAATGTCGATGCGCCCGATTTCCTGCTCACCGCCCTCGGCCGCAACGTGCAGAACCTGGCCCGCGCGCTGGACGATCAACGCCGAGCCATCCGGCAGCAGGTCGAAAGCAACCGGCTCGTCAAGCCCGTCTACGAGTCTGTCGCGGACAAACCGGTCGTGCTCGGGCCGCGCCCGCGTATAGTCCCTGGGCCGGCCTTCGCCGACGGCATAGGCCAGGCCGCCCACCAGGTGCTGCCGGACGAGCGGGCTCGAAAACGCCGCGTCAGTGTGGCCCAGCGCCGTATAGAACGAGCGGCCTCCATCGTATTCGTGGTACCAGCTTATCGGGTGATAGTCGCCGTGCCTGCCGCCTTCGTAACTCTGTTCGTCTACAGTCAGCACATCAATTCGGTATTCATACAGGTCCCGGAAGTCGTACCACTCTTCCGTGTGAAGAAACGTCTCGGGCAGACCCGATGTCGAGGGGTGAGCGTCATCGATCACCGTCAGCCGCGCCTCCTGGATCGCCGGGTGCGACGCGAAAACGGCGCCGACCAGGTTCCGATACCAATACCAGTCGCCCTGATGTTCGGTGTCGGCCGCCGCGTGAACGCCTACAAATCCGCCGCCGGCCTGGATATAGCGTTCCATGGCCTCCTGTTCGGCTTCGTTGAGAATATCGCCCGTCGTGGAGAGGAATACGATGGCGTCGAAGGCGGCGAGTTCTCGGTCGTTGAAGATCGCGCTGTCTTCGCTCGCCTGGACGTTGAATCCGTACTCGGCGCCCAGTGCCTCGAATGCGCGAATGCCTGCGGGAATGGATCGGTGCCGGAATGCCCGCGTTTCCGAGAACACAAGAATGCTGGCGCCGTCGAGATTGCCATGATCGCCAGGCGCACCCGAGCATCCTGCCAGGCAGGCGATCGCAACGGCAGCAAATGCCGTGCGGTAGCTACGCCAATGTACTCGCAAGTTGCGCATCAGGGGACTGTGGGTGACTGGTCCGGGCAAGATAACCTGCCGTGTTCGGGCGCCACAAGTCCGCCCCTGCAAATCACTAAAATCGGTTACGGTGTTCATATGCGGAATTCGCGACTGACGACGATGCAAGGAATGGTGGCTTCAGGCGCCGCTGCGGCGTTCGTTCTTGTCTTGCCGCAGCCGGCCGTCAGCGAAGAGACGGCAACAATCGAGGAAATTGTCCTTGTCGAAACCCGGCTTGACGACAACGAATTCGCCATTGGCGAAATCATTTCCGTCGAGGCCGACGAAATCGGCCGGGTTCAGGCGGCGGATGCGGAACAGCTATTGCAGCGCCTTCCCGGCTTCTCGGTCAGCAGGCCCGGCGGACCCGGTGGCGTATCGGAGGTTTTTCTGCGCGGTGCGGAATCGAATTTCACCGCCGTGTATCTGGACGGGGTACGGCTGAATGACCCCACCAACACCCGCGGCGGATCGTTCGACTTTTCGTTCCTGGGATCGGCCGGCATCGACCGGATCGATATCGCGACCGGCGCAACCTCCGCCGTGTACGGCGCCGATGCGATGGCGGGTGTCATCCAGATCAGGTCTGCGTGGCCCGAAATCGGGACATCGGAGTTCGCTGCAGAGTACGGCAGCACCGATGACTGGCGGATGGGAGCCGCCACATCCATCGAGGCTGGCCAGAATACGACCTTGAGTCTGCGTGGCTCTTCGATCGACGGTGGCGACGAAATCGAGGGATCCTCACTGCGGCTTCAGACCGCCGCAACCCGTCTTGCCGGGATCAGAGCCTACGGAGAACCCTGGCAGATCATTGTGCGTCATGCGCAGCGTGACCGAAGCAGCTTTCC
>VYEH01000202.1:3213-7223 GCA_009843005.1 Pseudomonadota bacterium
GACCTGAACTCGCCATACTTCGAGACCTGGAACGCGGGAAAGGCGATGAAACCTCGGTACTTGCGTCAACCGGCTTCTCGATTACGGAAAGTTGGTCGTCCGATCTCAGTATCGGCGCTGCAAGGATTCGCGACAGCTCGTCGGTTCCCCCCGTTGCACCGGGCGTTCTCGATGGTCAACCTGCGTATACCACGGATTCAGGGTATCGGCGCACGGAGCTGCTCTGGATCAACCGGATCAGCCTGCCGCAGTCCATCGGTTTCGTGGCCGGTGCAAATGTCGTCTCCGAAAACGGCACGGACGACGGCACTGTGGACCTTGGGTTCGCGGTCTTGCCCAACGCCTATGAACTCGATCGGAACATTTCTTCCTTGTTCGCTGAGATGGGTCGCGCCTGGGGCAGCGGCTGGACCGGGACATTGGCCGGCCGGTGGGATCATCATGACAACGGCGGGAGATTCTCCGGCAAGGTGGCAATTGAAAGGACCCTGTCCGACAGCGGCAGCAGGATTTGGGGCCGGGCGGCGAACGGATTCAAGCTGCCGAGCTTCTTCGCACTCGGGAATCCCCTGTTAGGCAATCCGGAACTGACTGCGGAAAAAGTCCGGAACGCGGAAATCGGGTACACGCACGTGTTTCCCGGCGGTAACCAATGGATCGTTTCGGCCTTCAGGGCGCGTTACGAAAACCTCGTGGATTTTGATTTCGAGACATTTACCAATATCAACAGGGGGCGAATCGACAACGAGGGTGTCGAACTTCGCACCCATCTGAGACTGACCGAGCGCGTGATGCTGCGACTGGACGGCACGGTTTCGAACAACTCGAGCAAGTCGGGGCCTCTGCGCCGGCGACCGGAAAGATCCGCTGGAGCAAGTGTCGACTGGTCGATCTCCGATCGTTGGAACATGAATGCCGTAGCGCGCCATATCGGTCCGAGACTGATCACGTCCATTCCGTCGGGTAATCTGACGGATGATGCGTACACAATTGTCAGCGCGACGATCAATTACGAGCGATCGGGTCGGGCGGCGGTCTGGCTCGCAGTCGACAACGCATTCGACACGGACTACCAGGACGCACCCGGCTTTCCATCGCCGGGCGCGCGCGTGAGATCGGGTTTCAAACTTGCTTTCTGACCGGGCCTGCGCTACCGCAGGTCGCGACGCAGCGCTGGTAGTTCCCCGACGACGGCCGCCACCGTTCTTCCGCTCATCCGGTTTCTTCCTTGCGATGCTTCGCCGCTCGTTCGGCGTACACCTTCTCGCGCGCGAAATCCCCCCGCCACCAGTCCCGCAGCGGGCCGAGCATGATCCGCAAGGGATTGTAGCTGTAGTGGCCGGTTGTCACGCCGTAGTCGATCGGGCCGATCTCTCGCTGGAACGTGCCGAACACCGAATCCCAAATCATCAGCGTGCCGCCGTAGTTCTTGTCGATGCACCAGTCATTGGAGCCGTGGTGGACGCGGTGCAGGCTCGGCGTATTGAAGCCGGAGTGCTCCAGAAACCCCAACTTGCCGATGGCCTGGGTATGGATGAAGAACTGGAACACCAGCGACAGCGCCAGCGCAGCGAGCAGGTACTCCGGCTTGACGCCCACCAGCACCATCGGCACGTAGGCCACGGGCGATACGACGCGCCCCAGCGTATGCAGCCGAAAGGCGATCGAGAGATTCAGCGTGCGTGCGGAGTGGTGCGTGTGATGGATCGCCCACAGCAGTGGCGCCTCGTGACTCAGGCGGTGGTACCAGTAGTAGGCGCCTTCGGCAAGAACGAAGGTGGCGACGAACGGGATGAGGCCGTCATTGATCTCCATGAACGCAAGTGGTTCCACCAGCTTGAGCAGGCCGAACTGGTAGATCAGGGTCAGCGGAGCGAGCAGGCCGTTGAAGATATAGATGCCGAACGAGGCGGCCGAGTCCTTCCAGTCCCAGGTCACCTCGCCCCTGCTCTTCAGTCGCAGAATGCCGTACTCCAGCAGAATGAAAAACATGACGAACGCCACGGCGCCGAATTTCAGGTTGTCGATGTACCCGCCGGTGCCCATGGCGGGGCTGTCGGCGTAGCCTGCAGCGCCCATGACGAAGGACCGGCGGGCACCCTGGAACTCGCCCAGCGACAACAACAATGCGGCTGCCACGCAGCCCAAATAAAAGACGACGATCTGTTTGCCGGTATTCCTTAATTCGGAAACTTCGCCGGCTTTCACGATCCCTCCTTCGCGGTTCGCAATCCTGTTGTCAAATCAGCGGAGTCTGTCTGTTTGGATGCATGAAGACAGCGCTTCGTTGCGTGTACTGACAGGGTCTCCACCAACCGTGTCTCCGTCGGGCAACTCAGGGCTCGATCGCGGCGCAGTCGGTCAACCGGCCTGATGGCTTGTGACATATACAAGCCCCATTCGGAAGAACTCCGGATTGGGGCATGGGCCCGGTAGGACTCGAACCTACGACCAAGGGATTATGAGTCCCCTGCTCTAACCAACTGAGCTACAGGCCCGCCGAGGGTGAAGATTACCACCACCGCGAGGGCTGGTGGCTGCTGTTCCACCGCGAACGCTGGCGTCCGCTTTCCTTATTTGACTTCGAGGCGGTACGATCATCGCCACAGCAGGGAGGCCATGCGATGTTCGACGCTGCATTTGAAGTCATTGCGGTCCTGGTCTATTCATTCGTACTTCTTGTCGGACTGGGCATGCTGTTTCTGGCAGTCCTGTTCGTCAAGGATGTGTCCCAGACCAGGAACGCAATCCGCAGGAATTTTCCTGTCATTGGCCGATTCCGCGGGCTGTTCGAGCATCTCGGCGAGTTCTTCCGCCAATACTTCTTCGCCATGGACCGCGAAGAACTGCCATTCAACCGGGCAGAACGGTCCTGGGTCGACCGCGCCTCCCTGGGAACGGACAACACCATCGCATTCGGTTCCACCCGCGACCTGCGGCCCGTCGGCACCGTCATCTTCGTCAATTGCGCCTACCCCGTGCTGGACCGGGATGTCGCCCAACCCGAGCCGGTGACGGTAGGCCCTTACTGCCCCCATCCGTATACGACGTCATCCCTGTTCAACATTTCCGCCATGAGCTACGGCGCCATTTCGCGCCCGGCCACGCTGGCGCTCTCCAACGGCGCCCGCATGGCCGGTTGCTGGCTCAACACCGGTGAGGGCGGGCTGTCGCCACATCACCTTGCGGGGGGAGCGGACATCGTATTCCAGATGGGGACCGCCAAGTACGGCGTGTGCAAGGTACCGGGGACGCTTTCGGAGGAAAGATTGCGGCAAGTGGCTGACCACGAGCAGGTCAGAATGTTCGAGATCAAGCTCAGCCAGGGCGCAAAACCCGGCAAAGGAGGCATTCTCCCCGGCGTCAAGGTGACCCAGGAAATCGCCGCCATACGCGGAATTCCGGTTGGGCAGGACTCATTGAGCCCGAATCGGCATCTGGATGTGGACAGCGCAGCGGAATTGCTCGACCTGATCCATCGCGTGCGCTCGATCACCGGCAAGCCGACCGGATTCAAGTCGGTCATCGGCGCCTACGAATGGCTGGACGAACTTTTCGAAGAGATATTGGCTCGCGGAATCGAGAGTGCACCGGACTTCATCGCCGTGGACAGCGGCGACGGCGGCACCGGCGCCGCTCCCATGCCGCTCATGGACAACGTCGGACTGCCCATTCGCGAAAGCCTGCCCCTGATGGTCGACCGGCTCGACGCACACGGCCTGCGCGATCGGATCAAGGTCATCGCCAGCGGCAAGCTCGTCACCCCGGCGGAGGCGGCCTGGGCCTACTGCGCAGGAGCCGACTTCGTGGTCTCCGCCCGCGGCTTCATGTTCGCCCTGGGCTGCATCCAAGCCCTGCAATGCAACCGCAACACCTGCCCCACGGGCGTCACGACCCACAACAAGCGGCTGCAGCGCGGCCTCCACCCCGAAAACAAGGCCATCCGCGTCAACCAATACGCCCGCCAGATGAGCAAGGAAATCGAAATTATCGCGCACTCATGCGGAGTC
>VYEH01000202.1:7233-8302 GCA_009843005.1 Pseudomonadota bacterium
GCGCGGGGCCATGGATGGCCGGGAGCGCCGAGCCCCGATTCGCGCCCGCCAGGGATGGCGGGGGAGATTTAGCGATCAGGTGCTGTCCGCACGCGTCCCCGAAAGCGTCCCACCAGAGATGGCGGAACGAGAGTGAGCGAGCGGGTACTGTCCGCGCGCGTCCTCGAAAGCGTCCCGAGCCAGGGATGGCGGGGCGGAGTTGAGCGGGCGGGCGCTGTTTGCACGCGCCCTCGAAAGCGCCACGCCCGGACTACGCTAGTCCTCCAGCAGGAAGCTGCGCAACCGATCCGACCGGGAAGGATGCCGCAGTTTCCTCAACGCCTTGGCCTCGATCTGCCGAATCCGCTCCCGGGTCACATCGAACTGCTTGCCCACTTCCTCCAGCGTATGGTCGGTATTCATGTCGATGCCGAAGCGCATCCGCAGCACCTTGGCCTCGCGGGGCGTCAGCCCGGCCAGCACCGAGTGCGTGGTTTCCTTGAGGCCTTCGGAGGTCGCCGAATCCACCGGAGAATGAACCGCCGTATCCTCGATGAAGTCGCCCAAGTGCGAATCCTCGTCGTCCCCGATGGGCGTTTCCATCGAGATCGGTTCCTTGGCGATCTTCAGCACCTTCCTGACCTTGTCCTCCGGCATTTCCATGCGCTCGGCGAGTTCGTCAGGCGTGGGCTCGCGGCCCATCTCCTGGAGCATCTGACGGGAGATGCGGTTCAGCTTGTTGATGGTCTCGATCATGTGCACCGGAATCCGGATGGTTCGCGCCTGGTCGGCGATGGAGCGGGTGATCGCCTGGCGGATCCACCAGGTCGCGTAGGTCGAGAACTTGTAGCCGCGCCGGTATTCGAACTTGTCCACTGCCTTCATCAACCCGATGTTGCCTTCCTGAATCAGGTCGAGGAACTGCAGCCCCCGGTTGGTGTACTTCTTGGCTATGGAAATCACCAGGCGCAGATTGGCTTCCACCATTTCCTTCTTCGCCCGGCGCGCCTGGGCCTCGCCCATGGAAATCTCGCGATTGATCTCCTTGATCTCCTTGATGGTCAGCAGGCTGCCCGTCTCGACCCTGGTC
>VYEH01000202.1:8312-12434 GCA_009843005.1 Pseudomonadota bacterium
ACCCTGGTCAGGCGTTTCTGGCAGCGTACGATCTCGTCCTTCAGTCGCGCCAACTGCGAGGAGTGCTTGCGCTTGGCGCGGATGTGCTTGTCGATCCACTCGAGATTGGTCTCGTTGGTCCTGAAGCTGGCGATAAAGTCCTTGCGAACCATGCGAGCATCGCGAACGCAGTACGTCATGATCTGACGTTCCTGATTGCGAACGTTGTTGATGGTCTGCCTCAGTTCCGCGACCATGGCTTCGAACAGCTTGGGAGCAAGCTTCAGTTCCATGAACTGGGGCGTCAGCAGCTTGATTTGCTTCTGCGCCGACGGATGCCCGATGTCGTGCGCTTTCAGCGCCTTGACGTACCGGTCGAAGTGGCGGCGGATCTTCTTCAACCGCCTGGCCACTTCCTTCGGATCCGGTCCCTGGTTGGCGGGCTTGTTTTTCTCCTCCTCGGTTTTCGGCGCGTTCGGATCGGCGATGCCGGCGTTGGGATCGATGAAACCGACGATGACATCCTGCATCCGCCCGGTCCCTTCCACCACGCGGTCATACAGCGTGAACAGCAAAGCCAACGTGGGCGGGAATTGCAACAGCGCCCCCCGCACCTGGTCGAGGCCCTCCTCGATTCGTTTTGCGATGCGGATTTCGCCCTCGCGGTTGAGCAATTCGACCGTCCCCATCTCCCGCATGTACATGCGCACCGGATCCGTTGTGCGCCCGAACTCGGCGTCCACCGTCGCCAGGGCGGCGGCGGCCTCGTCGGTGACGTCCTCATCGCTTGAGACCGCGGAATCGGACAGCAGGAGAGACTCGGCATCGGGCGCCTTTTCGTACACCGTGATGCCCATGTCATTGATCATGTTGACGATATCTTCGATCTGCTCCGGATCGACGATGTCGCTGGGAAGATGATCGTTGACTTCACTGTAGGTGAGGTATCCCTGTTCCTTGCCCTTGGCGATGAGAAGCTTGAGCTGGGATTGGCGATCGTTGGGGTGTTGGGGCTGCACTGCGGTTGCTGTATTCATCCTGCCTACAATCCGGTCGATGCAAACGAGTAATTTTACCTGAATTCGCGGTTATTTCCAGAACGAACGTTTGATCGTTCAGGGACCGCCGGAGTTCCCTCGCGCATTGCGCAGGTAGTTCTGTATCTCCCCGATTTCGGCCCGCTCTTCGGACGAAAGCGATGACATGGAAAGCAGGGCCTGAAGCCGCCTTTTCTTGTCCTCGGCGACAATCCTCTGCAGCATCTCCTCAAGTACCTCCGCGGCCGCATCTTCCGTATCCAGCGGTGCGTGGTCCAGCAGGCGTCCCAGGTGGCGTCCCTCTGGGTCATCTCGGAATCGCTCCAGCAACACTCCCGGCGCGATTTCCGGGTTTCCGGCCACGGTATCGAGTAACCGCCACAGCAAACGCGCACCGGGTTGGTCCACCATGGACAGGTCGGGCGCCTTTTCCAAGGTCGAGCCAATGGCAGGATAGTTCAGCAGCAAGCTTATCGCACGGCGTATGAGCGTGCCTCCGGGTTGGGACCGCTCCGGCCGGACCAAGTCCGTGTCGTAGGCCGGAAGCGCCGAGTCGGATGTCTCCAACTCCCGTTCCAGGGCGACCATGCTCGCCCCGACGGTTTTCGCCACATTTCCGAACAACAGTTCCCTGTAGACGCCCCGCGGTAGCCGGGCCAGCAATGGCCGGGCCAGGGCGACCAGACGCGACTTGCCTTCGGCACTGGAGAGGTCCGCCCGCGCGCGCAGCTCGCCCAGCATGAAATCGGACAATGGCGCCGCGGCACGCACGCAGCTGCGAAACGCATCGCCACCGGCCGAGCGCACCAGGGAATCCGGATCCTCGCCCTCCGGCATCAACAGGAATTTCAATTCCAGCTCCCCGCCAGCCTGGGGCAGCGCCGTCTCCATGGCCTTCCACGCCGCGTCGCGTCCGGCGCGGTCGCCATCGAAACAAAAAATGATGCGCGGGGCGATCCGGGCCAGGTGGCGGATATGTTCCGCAGTGGTGGCGGTACCCAAGGTCGCCACGGCGGGGCCGATGCCGTGCTGCGCCAGGCTCGCCACATCGAGGTAGCCCTCCACGACAAGGATCTCGTCGGGCCGCCCCGACCCGGCCGGCCCTCTCTGACGTGCCTCGTAGATGCCGTAGAGCGTCCGCCCCTTGTGAAACACGGGTGTTTCGGGGGAGTTCAAGTACTTGGGCTCGCCACCGCCCAGGAGCCGTCCGCCGAAGCCGATGACCCTGCCGCGGGGGTCTCGGATCGGAAACATGATTCGGTCGCGGAACCGGTCGTATTCCCTGCCCTCTTCGTTTCTGATTACCAGTCCCGCCTCGACAAGTTGCCGCGTCCGGGTCTCATCCGTGCCGAGGGCGCGAAGCAGGGTGTCCCATGAGTCGGGCGCATACCCTATCGCAAACCGCTTTGCGGTCTGTCCTACGAGCCCCCTGTCCTTCAGGTAGTTGACCGCCCTCCGGTTGCCCTTGAGCGCCGCGCGATAAATTCGGTCGGCTTCCGCCAATAACCGGTACAGGCCGCCGTCGTCGCGCCTGCGACGATCCGGCGTTCCAGCGTCCCTCGGCACTTCCAGGCCGAGCATTTCGGCCAACGCTTCCACGGCATCGACAAACTCAAGGTTGTCGTAGTTCATCAGAAAGCCGATGACAGTGCCGTGCGCACCGCACCCGAAGCAATGGTAGAAGCCCAATTGGTTGCTTACCGTGAAAGACGGCGTCTTTTCGTCGTGAAAAGGGCACGGCGCTTTGTAGCGGCTACCGGCCTTGACCAACGTAACCCGCCGCCCGATCACATCTACGATGTCGGCGCGCGCGACCAGATCGTCAATGAAGGATTGGGGAATGCGCCCGTTCATGGGTCCGCCTAGCATAACCCGAAGCGCCCCCAGGGGCGCGATGTCGATCGATGGATTGCCGCCGAGTCGCGGCCGGGACTCAGGATTGCCGGAGGCGTGAACGAACCGCGCCGCTGACGCTGCCCATGTCCGCCCTTCCGGCGCCGCGGCGCCTGATCTCCGCCATGACTCGACCCATGTCGCCGAGCGACGACGCAGCCACATCCTTGAGCACCTGATCGATCAAGTCCGCAGTCTCGGCCTCGGACATCGGTTCCGGAAGATAGGCCCGGATGAAGGCGATCTCGGCGGTTTCCTTCTCGGCAAGATCGGCCCTCCCGGCCTTCTCGTACTGTGTCGCGGCTTCCCGCCGTTGCTTGATGAGGCCCTGGAGGACCTCCTGGACACCCGCGTCGTCGAGACTCTCGCGCCGATCCAGTTCGCGGCGCTGAATCGCTGCCCGGGCCATGCGCAGGGTGCTGACACGCACTCGATCACGGGCGCGCATGGCATCCTTTACGTCTTCCCGCAGACGGTTCTGCAACGAGTCGGGGGAATCGGTGGACATCGTATCAGGCTGTTCGCGCCGCTATGGGCAGTTCGCATGGGGCGCGCACCGTGACAGTACGCGCGACAACGGCGATCAATAGAGTTGGCGGCGTCTGGAAAGCTGTCTTGCCTGGCGCTTGACATGCCGCTTTACGGCGGCCGCCTTCTTGCGTTTGCGCTCCTGGGTGGGCTTTTCGTAATACTCCCGCCGCCGCAATTCCGTCAACACTCCGGCCTTTTCGCACGCGCGCTTGAAGCGCCGCAGTGCCGCGTCGAAGTGTTCGCTCTCCTTGACTCGCACGCCTGGCATCGACTGTTCCCGTACTCCAATTCAAGGCATTCGGCCGATCCCCGGCCGAAACACCATTCAGACAAGACAAACAAGCCGGCAAATGCCGGCGAGTAGCCGCTAATGATAGCCCCCGCCAGCACGGACTGCAAAGCTTTTCTGCGTCAGCGCCGAGTCGCGAACAGCGTATCCAGCTTGCGCTCGTAATCCCGGTAATCGAGCACGTCGTAGAGTTCGTCGCGGGTCTGCATGCTGGCAAGCGCATCGGCCTGGGTGCCATTGCGGCGCAGGGTCGTGAACGCCTGAAGCGCCGCGGCGCTCATGGCCCGGAATGCCGTCAACGGGTACAGCGCCACGGCCACGCCGGCGTCGCGCAGCTCGTCCACGGTAAACATCGGCGTGCGGCCGAACTCGGTCAGGTTGGCGAGCACCGGG
>VYEH01000202.1:12444-21607 GCA_009843005.1 Pseudomonadota bacterium
GTGGGCATCGGTCCGCGCCATGAGCACAAAATCATCCTCGTTGCGCGCGTCGGCAGCCGCCTTGATGCGGTCGGCCATTTCGCCGGCATTCACCAGCGCCTTGCCGGGCCGATGGCCGCAACGCTTGGTGCTCACCTGGTCCTCCAGGTGGCAGCCGGCGGCGCCTGCGCGGATAAGTTCGCGGACCGTGCGCGCGATCATGAAGGCGTCGCCCCAGCCGGTGTCGGCATCGACCAGCAAGGGCAGGTCGCAGGCGCCGGTGATGCGGCGAACGTCCTCGCAGACGTCCGGGAGGGTGGTCATGGCCAGGTCCGGATAGCCGAACGACGCGTTGGCCACGCCGGCGCCGGACAGGTAGATGGCGCGAAACCCGGCCTGCCTGGCGAGCAACGCCGTATAGGCGTTGATGGTTCCCACCACCTGCAGCGGGCGCTCGGACTCGAGCGCCTGCCTGAATTTCAACCCCGGGGATGCCGGCATGGCGGGATTCACCGAATCGAACTCCTGTGATCGGTCACGAACGCATCAGTATACGCACGGGAACGCCGTTGTGGTTTCGGGGGCGGCATTCCGCGCGGCCGGCGACAGGACGCCTGTGAAACACTAATCGGAAAACCATGGAGCGCGCGCGAGGCTCAACCCTTGCGCCCCACCATGAGCGTGTTGGGTGCGTCGCGCCAGATGCATTCCGCATCGAAGCCCGCCTGGCGCATCGCCGCGAGTTCTTCCTCCAGCGGAAAATACGTATCCTCCAGGGCCCACTCGTCGAAGTGTTGCCAGGCGCGTTCCTCGCTGATGCCGCAGGACACCAGGTGGGCCGCCCAGAGCCGATAGGTCCGCTCCCGGGACTTCGGTTGCGCGCTGACGGTGACGTCGGCGTTGACGAATACGCCGCCCGGCCGAAGCGCCCCGAAAATACGCTTGTGGAGCGCCATCCTGCCCTCCATGGTGGGCACATGGTGCAGCGCCAGCGATGCGGCCACCGCGTCGCAATCGGGCAGAGGCGCATCAAATGACGCCTCGCTGAAACTCACCCGGCTGCCGAACCGCTGCAATCGCACCCGCGCCTGGACCAGCATTTCCGGGTCGACGTCGACGGCATTCACGTGCCCGACCCGGTGCTGATCCAGTATCGCCTCGGTGAGCGCGCCCGTACCCGCGCCGAGGTCCACTACTCGCTTAGGAGAGACTTCCGCCACCTCGCCGGCGGCGCGCAACAACGCCACTTCATAACCGGGAATGAATTTTCGAATCGCCTCGTCATAGGCATCGATCTCGAGACGAAGATGGCTGCGCACGGAATGGCTCATGGACTGATCGTAGCCAAAACGGGTTTGCCTGCTCAACACTGGCGATTCACCGAACCGATCACTGCGTCTCGGTTGGATTGAGCACCGGCAGGCGGCGCGCGATTGCTTTCAAGGTTAGAATTGCGGCGCGCCCGGCAGTGAAGCACGGTGTTCCAGGTGAAGATTCTCGGCATCGAAACCAGTTGCGATGAAACCGGTGTGGCGGTCTACGACCCGCACGGGGGTATTGTTGCGGAAGGGTTGTACAGCCAGTTGGACCTGCACGCCCGTTTCGGCGGCGTGGTTCCGGAACTGGCGTCGAGAGATCACATCGTCAAGCTCACGCCGATGATCCGCGAGGTACTGGCCGATGGCGGGATGCAGCTGTCCGACCTGGACGGCATTGCCTATACCGCGGGTCCGGGGCTGGTCGGCGCACTCATGGTCGGGGGCTCGCTGGCGACCGGGTTGGGCATGGGCCTCGGCAAGCCCGTCATCCCCGTGCACCACATGGAGGCGCACCTGCTGGCGGCCATGCTCGAGGACGACCCCCCATCATTCCCCTTCGTCGCGCTGCTGGTGTCGGGAGGCCACTCCCTGCTGGTCGAAACACTCGGCCTGGGCGACTACGCCATTCTGGGCGAAACCCTCGACGATGCCGCGGGCGAGGCGTTCGACAAGGTCGCGCGGCTGTTGTCCCTGCCCTACCCTGGCGGTCCCCCGCTGGCGGCCCTTGCCGAACACGGCGATCCCGATGCGTTCCGGTTTCCCCGACCAATGCTCCGCAAGGGCCTGGACTTCAGTTTCAGCGGGCTGAAGACTGCCGTGCGCCTGGCGCTCGAGCGCTCCGCGGGGAACGGCGGCACGCTGTCCGAGCAGTTGCGCGCCGACGTGGCGGCTTCGTTCCAGGCGGCCGCGGTGGAAACACTGGTGGAAAAGTGCCTGCGAGCCTGCGGTGAAACCGGCCTCGACCGACTGGTGATTGCCGGCGGTGTGGGCGCCAACATCCAGTTGCGCCGGCAGCTAAAATCCCGGGGCAGCGAACAGGGCATCACGGTGCACTACCCGAGGCAGTCTCTGTGTACCGACAACGGCGCGATGATCGCGCTGACCGGCTGGCACCGGCGTCACGAAGCGGCCGAGTCGCCCGCCATCGTCGCCAGGCCGCGCTGGCCACTGGATGAATTGCGGCCGCCGCCAGCCTCCGCCGCCGAGATAAACTGAACAACCCAAAATGGACAGGATCTTTCTCCGCGATCTCAGGGTCGAAGCCGTGATCGGCATTTGGGAGTGGGAACAGCGGATCAGGCAGACGGTGCGCATCGACCTGGAAATGGCCACCGATGCGCGCGCCGCCGCCGCTACGGACTCGGTGGAGTCGACGTTGAACTACAGGGACGTGGCCAAGCGCGTCCAGAATTTCGTCGCGAACTCCCGGTTTCACCTGGTGGAGTCTCTTGCGGAGTCCGTGGCACATCTGATAGTCGACGAATTCAACGTCTCCTGGATCCGGGTCTCACTGGCCAAACCCGGCGCCATCAGGGGCGCCCGGGAAGTGGGTATCGTCATCGAGCGTAACGCCGGAGACTATGCCGGCTGAAACCGGCGTGTTACCAACCGACGCTTCGTCCGCCGTCCACCGCCAGGATCTGGCCGTTGACGTACGGCGCATCCCGTACCAGAAAGAGCACCGCCGCCGCGATATCCCGCGGCTCGCCGGGCCGCTTCAGCGGAATTTGCCGGATGATGCTCTCGCGGGTCCGCTCAGGCAGGCCTTCCTCCGGCCAGAGGATTGCACCGGGAGAAATGCCATTGACCCGGATGTCGGGGCCCAGGTCCTTAGCCAACGACCGGGTCAACATGGCCAATCCGGCCTTTGCGGCCCCGTATACGGGGTGATTCTTCAGTGGCCGCTGCCAGTGAACATCGACGATGTTGATGATCGTCCCGCCGGTCTTGCGCAGGTGCGGAAGGGCCGCCTGGGAGAGGAACAGCGGCGCCTTCAGGTTGGTTCCGATGAGATCGTCCCACTGCCGGGCCGTGATCGAACCGGGTGGCGTCGGGTAGAAGCTCGAGGCATTGTTGACCAGGACATCGAGACGAGAGCTGCGATCAATCACCTGCGACAACACGCGATCGAGCCCGGTCGTCTCGCGCAGATCGCACTGCACGGTGAGCGCCGACCCGGCTCGCCGGCCGTTGAGCCGGTCCGCCAACGCCTCGGCAGACTCGGCGCTGTTGAAGTAGTGAATGACCACGCCCGCGCCTGCCTCGTGCAGCGCCTCGACAATCACAGCGCCGATTCGCCTGGCCGCACCGGTCACCAGTGCCCAGCGGCCTTCGAGCGACTCTCCAACTTCAGGCGTCACCAAACGTACTCCGGGAATCAGGAAAGCGTAAGGTTACACTACAGCGCTATCCCCACAAGCGCCCATATGCCTTGTCGTCGGCGAGCCGGCGCCGCGCATTCGGGGGGCTTGTGGGCGCGCGGATGCACAATCTTCGATTGGATAGAGCACTGATCTTGGCTACCGAATTTTCTCAGCCCGACCTGGATGAATCCGAGATCGGCCGGCGATTGACCCGACGGATACGGGACGAGATCCAGACGCGCGGCTGGATCGGCTTTGAGCGGTTCATGGAGCGAGCGCTTTATGAACCGGAACTGGGTTACTACAACAACGGCAGCGCCAAGTTCGGGCCCCTTGGCGACTTCGTCACCGCCCCCGAACTGTCCCCGGTACTGGCAGGGGCGCTTGCAGCCCGGCTTGCCGAAGTGTTGCGGCCCTTTGACAACCCGGCCGTGCTTGAAGTGGGCGCCGGCACCGGCAAGCTGGCGGTGGACCTGGCGCGCGCACTGCGCGCACTCGATATCCGGCCCCGATACTGGATACTGGAACCCAGTCCGGAACTGCGTGACCGCCAGCGGCAACGCTGCGCCGCCGCGGGTATCGAGATCCGTTGGCTGGACGAGTTCCCCCGCAAGCCCATTGACGGTGCGATCATCGCCAATGAAGTGCTTGACGCGTTTCCGGCGACCTGCTTCGTCAAGCGGGCCGGCGAAGTGAGGCCGCTGGGCGTGGGTTGGGCGGACAGGGAATTGACGTGGATGGAAGGTCCGGTCGACGCGGAACTGTCCGGGTATGTCGCATCGCTGGAGAAACGGCTCGGGCGCCGCCTGGCGGATGGTTACCGGTCCGAAGTCTCGCGGCAGCTACCCTCGTGGATGCGCCGCGCTGCCGCCGTGCTCCATCGCGGCGCGGTCTACGTCCTGGATTATGGGCTGACCGAGACCGAGTACTATCACCCCCAGCGAGCCCACGGCACACTCATTTGCCACTATCGCCACCGCGCCCACGACAACCCGTTCGTTTTCCCCTGCCTGCAGGACATCAGCGCCTGGGTCGACTTCAGCGCCTGTGCACGGGCCGCACTCCAGGCGGGCCTGAACGTCGCGGGATTTACCACCCAGGGCCACTTCCTCGTTGAAACCGGGACGATGCCTGATGCTGGATCCCGGCCGGAAACCGAGGACCTGGCTGCCGCTCAGGCGCTGAAGACGCTGATATTGCCCGGAGAAATGGGAGAGCGATTCAAGCTCCTGGTACTGAGCCGCGGCATGACACTGGAGCCGCCGCCCGGACGCGACTTCCGTGCCCGCCTCTGACACGCCTGTTGCATCGATAGGCCCCCGGCAGACAGGATATTGACGTGGAAACCGTACAAGCCATCTTGCTGGCGGTGCTGCAGGGCATCGTCGAATTCCTGCCGATCTCCAGTTCCGGGCATCTGATTCTCGTTCCTGCCGTGCTCGGTTGGCCGTACCAGGGACTGGCGTTCGACATCGCGGTGCATCTGGGTACGCTGACGGCGGTGATCGCGTATTTTCGCCGCGATCTACGGGCAATCCTCATCGCCATGGCAGGCGCCGGCGGTCCCCAGGCCCGGCTGGGCTGGTCGGTCATCATCGCATCGATCCCCGTCGCCGTCGCCGGACTGCTGTTCTCCGGCCTTATCGAATACAGTCTGCGCTCGGCCGGCGTGATTGCGGTCGCCACCGGCGGCTTCGGCCTGCTGCTCTGGCTGGCCGACCGCTACAAGCGCGAACGGTTCAGCGAAACCCAACTGCGCTTGGCGCCTGTGCTTGTCATTGGGTTCTGCCAGGTCCTGGCGCTGATTCCGGGAACCTCCCGATCTGGGATTACCATGACCGCGGGACTGGCGCTCGGCCTCACCCGCACCGCTGCGAGCCGGTTTTCGTTCCTGCTGGCCATCCCGGCGCTGGGGATGGCGGCCGGCTGGCAACTGTGGCAATTCTCCATCGGTACCGAGCCGGTGCCCTGGGCCATGCTGGGCCTTGCCACCGCAGTGTCGGCGGTGACCGCCTTCTCGGCCATCGCAGTATTCCTTCGGATGATTGAACGAATCGGCTTCTGGGCCTTCGCCGCATACCGCGTGGGTCTCGCGATACTGATTGTCTACCTGCTGCCGCTCGACTATGTCATGCAGGGTTAGCGCACCGGATGGCGACGACCGCGACGGGATCCCGCCGGCCTATTCGGGAACGGGTTCGCCTATCGATGCGAGATCGCGTCAGCTGTCGACAGCGGCGAGTGCCTCGTCCCTGGAGGAATGGGTGGAAATGATCTGGTCGAAACCGCTGATCTGAAAGATTTCCGCAATGGGATCCGACAATGAGCACAGTGCGAACTTCACCTGGCGTTTTCCCAGCGTCTTGGCGATCAGCAGAATGGCCCGCAGTCCCGCGCTGCTGATGTAGGAGAGATTCTCGCAGTCGATAATGACCGCGCCTTCGCAATCGCGCACCGCAGTTTGCACTGCGCTTTCGAAGTCTCGCGCGTTGGCGCCATCGATGCGGCCCTCGGCCCTTGCGATAAGGGCGCCATTCGTGGTTTCGGTAGTTATCTCCATCGGGCCCGTCTTCCTTCTTTTTCTATAGTACTCTCATAAGATCGCATGGTCACGGTCACTCCTCCAGCGAATCCAGTGCTTCGCGCCTGGAACCGTGAATCCTGACCACCCGATCGAATCCGCTGGAAGCAAAGGCTCCCCTGAGTTGATCGGACAGTGAGTAAAGCGCGAACGTGGTCCCCTGTTTCCATAGGCTCTTGGCAGTGACGAGGACCGCGCGAAGCCCCGCGCTGCTGATGTACAACAGTTGTTCGAAATCCATGATCACCGCACGGTCGCTTTCCTCAATGGCGCTTCGCAACATTTCCTCGAACCTGGCGGCATTGGAGCCGTCGATGCGTCCGCCGACCCGGGCCGACAATATGTCGTCTTCACGTTCCGTCTTTAGTTTCAGTATCTCCGTTTGCAATAGCCTCTCCACCGGAACCGAGCTTCATCACGACGCATCGGGTCATCGGAAAGCGCCGCCCCGATCGCGAGCCGGTCCGGTCAGCTGTCCATTTCCTCGGGCATCAGAACGAATTCGGGATAGGCTTCGATCCCCAGTTCCGCCGTATCCTGTCCCAATTCCTCCACGACCTTCGAAACACGCGCGCCCATGGTCTTGTCGATGACCAGCCAGGTGGCCATCGAGGTTGCGAACACGAAGATTCCAACCGCGACGATACCGGTTAACTGTACCAGCGGATTGCCTCCCGCTGCGATACAGACGGCCAGCGTGCCCCAAACGCCGGCGAACAGGTGGGCGGGAACCGCGCCGACGACATCGTCCACCTTCATGCGTTCCATGAAAGCGATTGCGCTGACGCAAATCACGCCGCCGATGGCGCCGATCACGATGGCCCAGTGATGCGTCACGATATCCGGACCCGCGGTAATGGCGACCAGTCCGGCAATGGCGCCGTTGAGTCCGGCCAGCAGATCGATTCGCCCCAGAATCGGCCGCGACACGATGATCGCCGCCAACACGCCGGCCGCCGCGGCCAGATTCGTATTGGCCAGGATGTTGCTCACGGCGACGGCGTCGATGGCGCCACCGAGTGCCAACTGGGAGCCACCGTTAAAGCCGAACCAGCCAAGCCAGAGGATGAATACGCCCAGCGTGACCGCCGGTACGTTTGAAGGCGGTGTGGACTTGACCGTACCGTCCGTCCTGAACTTGCCCTTTCTCGGGCCGACCACGATAGCGCCCGCCAACGCTGCCCACCCTCCGGTGGAGTGCACCACGGTCGATCCGGCGAAATCCTGGAAGCCCATCGCGGACAGCCAACCGCCGCCCCATGTCCAGGATCCCACGATCGGGTAGATGATCGCCGTCAGTACGGCGACAAATACGAAGAACGACCACAGCTTGACTCTCTCGGCCAGGGTTCCTGAGACGATCGATGCCGTCGTCGCGACGAATACCATCTGGAAGAACCAGTCCGACATGGTCGAATATCCGTTGGCCACGACGGCGCCGACGGCGTCCTCCTGACCCTGCAGGAGCGCGATCTCGTCCGGAGTCGTACCGTGAAACAGCTGCAGCGTGCCGAACCAGCCGCCTTCGGCCACATCGACGTACATCAGGTTGTATCCGACGAGATAGAACATCAGTCCCGCGATGGAATACAGGCCGATGTTCTTCAGGCAGATGACCGAGGCGTTCTTGGTGCGTACCGACCCGGACTCCAGCATCGTGAAGCCCGCGCACATCCACATGACCAGTGCGCCCCATATCAGGAAGGAAAAGGTGCTCAGCACGAACTGCGTTTCGCTCTCGACCGCTGCGCCCGCGACCGACGGGAGGAGGCAAGCGGACAGAACCGCGATAGTCCACCCAAACCCGGCGAAACGGATTCGGCGACGCCTGGCAGCGATGCCGCGTTGAAGTAGGTTCATTATTGATTCTCTGGGCTTGCAGTGCCCGTTTTCTTGGTTAGCGTGACGATGTTTCGGCCCCCGTCTCGCCTGTAGTCAAAGCTGTCCATCATCTGGCGCGTGAGGAAAATGCCCAACCCACCGATGGGTCGATCTTCGATGGAGGCCGCCGTGTCGGGATCTTTCGCACTGTCCGGCGCGAACTCGATTCCATCGTCGGTTATCTCGATGGTGAGAACATCGCCGTCCCGCCGAATCTTCAGGTCGATGCGGTGTTCCTCGCTGTCCTCGTAGCCGTAGCTGATCGTATTGGTCAGGAGTTCGTCCACCGACAGGTTGACGGCGTAGGCGGTGGCCGTAGGTATGCCGTGCACCGAACAGAACTCATCGATCCTGTCGGCCGCAACAGCGATTTCCCGCAGGTCGTTCACCACCGTGAAGTGCAGGAGATGGTCGTTGCGAGTATCGTCAGAAACGCTCATGCCGTTTCACCATCCACGCGATCGAGACTATTCCCGTGGCCTCCGTCATGGCCGCCCATCATAGGCAGGAGTGCAGGCGAATTCAATATGGCTCAGTCCCGCGGGCGGAAGCGGATGCGGACATAGAGCGTACGGCCCTTCAGGTCATGCACGAAGCCGTCGAAGCCGGGCCGCAGGTTGTAACGGTGAACGCCCTCGCGCCCGGTGGGTAACGGCGGCGGGTCCTCGTCGGTCAGGTTCCGGGCGCCAAGAAAGAGTGTGGCCTCGCTGCCGAAAAGGTTCTGCAGACCAAGGCTGTAGTTCACGTCCAGTGTGGTCCAGGCGGCGATTTCGGGCAGCGCCGCGACTTCATCGTTCCGGTATGAATCGATGTAGCGGACCGTCAGGCCGGCCGCATGCGGTTCCCGGCGCCAGGTGACGCCGAGATTGAAGCGCAGTTCCGGGGTGGGCGCGAAGCCGTTGGTGTCGTTGCGATTGCCGAGTTGGTCGGAAAATCCCTCGCCGGAAGAATTCACATCGAAACGGGTCAGGAGGGTGGCGGCGGCGCTGATGCGGAAGTCGCCGGCAGACGAGGCGATGTCATGGTAGGCGTTGACATCC
>VYEH01000419.1:0-584 GCA_009843005.1 Pseudomonadota bacterium
ACCGTGTACTCAAATCGGCACAGAACGAGTCCACTCGAACCGGCGTTCAGTCATTGAGTCGGGACGAGCGGGTCGAGGAATTGGCGCGCATGCTGGGCGGGGTCGAAATCACCGAGCGCACCCGCGCCCACGCCGAAGAGATGATCGACCGCGCGACTGCTCGAAGTTGAAACCCGTCAGGACGATTTGGGCCTGACGTAGAGCACCAGGCTATGGTCTTCAATGGTGTAACCGTGACGGTCCGCGATTTCCTGCTGGAGCTGCTCGATACGGTCATTGACAAACTCGATGACCTTGCCGGTCTCCAGGCAAACCATGTGATCGTGGTGGCTGCGGTCGGCGAGTTCGAAAACCGACACTCCGCCTTCGAAGTTGTGCCTGTCCACCAGGCCGGCGCCTTCGAACTGCGCCAGCACCCGGTAGACCGTGGCCAGGCCGAATTCGTGGCCCCTCCCGAGCAGCGCCCTGTAGATGCCTTCGGCGCTCAGGTGACGCTCCTCGCTGGTTTCAAGCACCTCGAGTATCTTCAGGCGGGGAGACGTTACCTTGAGCCCCGCATCGCGTAGGTCTTGCCCTTGCACGTT
>VYEH01000419.1:594-4134 GCA_009843005.1 Pseudomonadota bacterium
CCCCCGCGGGGAAACCGCCATTTCGGGCAAATGATCCCGCGCCGCGCCAGGAGGCGATGCCGATGCGCCGAAATGCTTGCCGTGAGCGGATTATAGCCCACCGTGGAGCCGGATATGCCGCGTGACAGGCTGCTTCGCAGATTGCCGATCATGTCAGGCCTGGCGGTCCTGCTGCTTGCCGCCGGCGCGTGCGTGTATCGTATCGACATACAACAGGGCAACCTGCTGGAAGAAGACGTAATCGAACAGGTGGAACTGGGAATGACCCGGAGCCAGGTCCAGTTTCTGCTCGGTACGCCCATGATCGCGGACAGCTTTCACCAGGACCGCTGGGACTACACGTACTACTTCCGGCGAGGCCGGTCCCGCAACATCGACCAACGGTGGTTGATCGTCTTTTTCGAGAATGACGTGGTGGTGCGAATCGACCGGGATCCAACCGTTTTTCCGATCGGCCGCTAGCTAACCGCAGCTTCTAGTCTTTCTGCCCCATGTGCCGGCCGGTGGCTACGGCGCGGCGCCTCATCTCACGCGGGTCCAGCGACAACGGCCTGCAGATTTCGACCCGGTCGCCGTCCTCCAGCACGTGGCGTTGCCCGACCTCATTGCCGAAGAGCCCGAGCACCAGCGGCCGGCTGCGAATCTCCGGATGATCGTCCATGAGCCCCGCGCGTTCGGCGGCTTCCAGTGCGGTCATTCCGTCCTCGTACGGGATGCTGATGATCCACTGCTTGTGGGCCAGCGCGTAAACAACTTCAATCATCGGGCACGCTGGCGTAAATGTCGTGCGCTCGACTCACGAAGGCCGCGACCTGCGTATGCACCATCTCTTCGAATATGGAGGCAAACAGCATTTCCAACGGCGCTGCAGACACTTCGAAGGCCAGGTTCAGTTCGACCGTGCAGCCGCCATCGGCCGCCGCGGAGAAGACCCAACTGCCGCTGAAAGCGTCGAACGGGCCCGCAACCAGTTCCATGGTGATTTCGTCGGGCCGAGTGAGCCTGTTCCTCGTGGTAAAGCTCCTGTGTATGCCGCCCGTGCCGACCTTCAGGGTGGCGACGACTTCGGTATCGCTGATCCTTTCCACAGAGCTGCTTCTGCACCAGTGCAGAAAATCCGGGTAGGCGTCCACGTTGTTGACCAGATCGAACATCTGCTCCGGCGTGTAGGGGACTCGATGCTGTCTCCGGATGCTTCTCAACCGCTCATTCCAAGCCAGGAGAGTACGCCAATGGCGTTCAGAAAGATCAGCACGACCGCGGTCGGGGCGACGAATCTGGAGGAGAAGCGCCACAGACCGTATGCGGTCGGATTCGCCAGGCGCAGTTCTCCGGCCGTGGACCGGCGACTCATGATCCAGCCCGCAAAGACGGCGATGGCAAATCCGCCCGCCGGCAACATGATGTTGCTGGTCAGGAAATCGGCGCTGTCGAAGTAGGTTCCCCACATGAAGTTGACGTCGGCCATCACGTTGAACGACAACACGCTGAGCAGGCCGAGCGCCCAGATTGCCGCCCCTATCCCGACCGTGGCGGCCAGCCGCGAAATGCCACGGCTCTCGGTAACCCACGCCACCACGGGTTCGATCAGCGAAATGGCCGATGTCCAGGCGGCAAACGAGAGCAACAGGAAGAATATTGTGGCAACGATCGTACCACCCGGGATATTGCCGAAAGCCAGCGGCAGTGTGACGAAGATCAATCCCGGGCCCTCCGCCGGGTCCAGCCCGTTGGCGAACACGATGGGGAATATGACGAGTCCGGTGATGAGAGCGATACCGGTGTCCATGCAGACAACAGTGACCGATGTCGCGGAAATGGAGACATTGTCCGGCACATAAGCGCCGTAGGCCATGACCGCGCCCATGCCGATGCTCAACGTGAAGAATGCGTGGCCGAGAGCCGACAGAACACCCGTCGGGGTGAGTTCCCCGAACCGTGGCTCGAACATGAAGATCAACCCCTGGACGAACTCGCCTTCGACCATACTGTAGCCGAGCAGCAGCAGCAGCAGCCCCAGGAGAACTGGCATCAGAACGCGTACGGCGCGCTCCAGGCCCTGAACGACGCCCCTGACCACGACGAACACCGTCATCCCCATGAACAGGGTGTGCCAGAATGCCGACGTCATCCAGTTCCCGGTCAATCCGCCAAAGATAGCGGTTATCTGATCCGGGTTCGCACCGCCAAAGTCACCGGAAGCACTTTCGAATATGTACGCGACCGCCCATCCGGCGACCACGCTGTAGTAGGAAAGAATGATGAAGCTCCCGCCGACGCCGAGCACGCCCACGAGAGACCATTTCCTGTTGCCGCTCTCTTCCTCTCCCAGCAGCCCCATGGTCGCGATAGGATTACGCCGCCCACGCCGGCCGATGAGGATTTCCGACATCATGATGGGCAGGCCGACGGCGAATACACAGACCAGGTAGATCAGAACGAATGCCCCGCCGCCGTTTACGCCCGCAATGTAGGGAAACTTCCAGATGTTTCCCAGGCCGACTGCGGCGCCCGAAAGGGCCAGAACAAAGGCGAGCCGGGAGGTCCAGCTTCCCTGCGGCGACCGGCGCCGGGCTTCATTTGTTACCACCAGAAACTCTCCCTGAACGTGTTATTTCTCGCGGATTCTAGGATCATTGCGCAGTGATGGCAAAACCAGTCAAAACATCGCGGGCAAGCATCGCGAGAAACAAAAAGGCCGGGTTCAACTACTTCATCGAAGAGCGATTCGAGGCCGGCCTCGCCCTTGAGGGTTGGGAGGTGAAAAGCCTCCGTGCCGGAAAGGCCCAGCTAGCGGAGGCGTACGTGACGCTGAAGAACGGCGAAGCCTGGCTGTTCGGCGCCCACGTCACGCCGCTGAGTTCAGCCTCGAGCCACGTCGAAGCCGATCCGGCGCGCACGCGCAAGCTGCTGATGCACCGCCGGGAGATCGACCGGTTCATCGGTCTGGTCGATCGCCGCGGGTTCACCCTGGTGCCGCTCGAACTCTACTGGAAGGAAGGCCGGGCAAAACTGACCGTCGGCCTCGCCAGGGGAAAGCGCAAGCGGGACAAGCGCGCGGCGGAGAAGGATCGGGATTGGGCGCGGGACAAGGCGCGGATACTCAAGCACAAGTCCGCTTCATAGCGCGAGGGCAAGGTATGCGGGTACACTAGGCGCCGTGGGGGCGATCGGTTTCGACGTGGGCCGTGAAACCCTGTGTGCATGCCGAGGAGCGGAGTACCTCGTTAATCCATCTGCAAACCAATTAGTTGCCAATGACGACAACTACTACGCGCTAGCTGCCTAAGAGCCAGTATGGCGCCTTCCGACCGGTTCGTGCTTGTGCGTCCGGACCCGGGAGTCATCACCGCAAGCTCGCCGGAGGGTATGTTCGGGGCCTGACGGTTAAACCTTGACCGGACTGGCTTTGGGTTTTCCTCGTCCGCCAGGCGACTCAATGCAAGAACAAGGGCGGAACAAGCATGTAGAGCACCGGACGGATCGCTTGCGGACGCGGGTTCGATTCCCGCCGCCTCCACCACTTATACTACTTAACCT
>VYEH01000258.1:0-10271 GCA_009843005.1 Pseudomonadota bacterium
GTACAACGAGGCGCTGCGGAACAATTCGCCGTCCTTTCCGATCACCGAGCGGAACCCGATTTCGGTCAACCATCCCGACAATCCCTTCGGCACGGACGTGTTGTGGATCGGCCGGGTCGTCGGCGGCGGTGGAACCGCGGGCCCAACGGTCCACGACTCCATGACCTGGCGGGTGGCCGGGAGCCTGACCGGAGACTTTAACGACAACTGGGGCTGGGACGTGGGCTTCCAGCGGAGCCGAAACGAATTCTTCGTCGGCGCGGAGGACACCGTCAAGGATCGACTCTACAGCGCGTTGACCGGATTCGGCGGTCCGGATTGCGATCCGGCCACGGGCGCTCCGGGGGTGGGCGATTGCCGCTGGTTCAATCCCTTCGGCAGCTCGCTGACCGGGACGGGCACGGTCAACACGCCGGAACTCATCGACCACATTCAGGGCCCGTACACCATCGACGCCAACACCAGGCTCACGACGTTCGACGGCGTGGTGACGGGCAATTTCGGCGCGCTTCCCGGCGGACCGGCGGGCATCGCCGTGGGCGCACAGATCCGGGAAGAGGAAACCCACTCGGACTACAGCGAGCTTGCGAACCGGGACGCCTTCATGTTCGTCGTGGGCAACCCCGACTTCGCCAGCAGCCGGGAGGTGACCGCGGCGTTCGTGGATTTGCTGTTGCCCGTAAGCGAGCAACTGGACCTGCAGCTTGCCGCGCGGTTCGAGGACTATGGGGGCGGCGTCGATTCCACGGACCCGAAGCTGACCGCCTTGTGGCGTCCCACCGACTCCTTCGCGCTGCGGGCGTCCGTCGGGACATCCTTCCGCTCGCCGTCGATATTTCAGGCATTCGGCACGCAGACGACGCTGGAGGAATTGACCGACCCGTTGGTTCCGGGCGCCACGCAATTCCTGCCGGTGCGGACCCAGCCCAACCTGTCTGGCAAGACACTCAGGCCGGAGACTGCCGACGTGGCCAACCTGGGGTTCACATTCTCGCCCGGCGGCAACCTGGAACTCGGCGTGGATTATTGGTCGTTCGACTACACCGACGTCATCATCCAGCAGAATCCCCAGGCGCTGCTGGACGCTGCGGTCGCCGGCGATGCGGCGGCGGCGCGGCAGATCGAACGCGGCCCCACGGGCGGACTGCTTCGGGTCAACTCGTTCTACGATAATGCCTCGTCGCTCAGGACGGACGGCCTGGACTTCTCGATCGCCTACACGATGGAACTGGCTGCCGGAACGCTGCGACTGGGCGCTCAGGCTACCGCCGTGTCAACCTACGACTTGGCGGACCCCCAGGCAGGCGTGATCGACGGCGCCGGCAAGCGCAACTTCGCGAACTTCGCCACTTCGGTGCCGGAACTGCGGGGCAACGCGTTCATGAACTGGCAGCGCGGCATCCACGGCGTCAACGTCTACGTCCACCACATCGACTCGTACCTGGACGACGGCCAGCCCGGCTCGCTTCGGCCCATTGGAAGCCACGCGACCGTGGACGCGCAATACAACCTTGCGCTGGACCGGTTCGCCGGCGTGACGCTCTCGTTCGGCGGCTTCAACCTGACAGGAGAAGATCCGCCGCCCGTGGCCACGAACGGCGGTTTCGACTCCAAGGTACACGATCCGCGCGGGCGGCTGCTCTACGCACGGGCTTCGGTGTCATTCTGAGGAACCGGTCTCGCCCTGAAATGCGGTGAGCAGATCTTCGGGAAGCGGTTCGAAGAAACTGGAAGGCAAATTCATACCACGGTCTATTCCAGTGGGGCGTCTCTCCTGTAAGGGTTGTGGCAATGGGCGAATCTCCGCAACCGGCACATTACGGCGGCAAATAGTTACAGTTTCACCCCGCTCCACAGATTCGATATAACGTGAGAAGTGTGCCTTTGCTTCTCCAATGTTGATCTTGACCATATCAATCATCATCATCCGGTGAGCGATCCTCTCGCGGCGTTATTCGAATACGTTCCGCGCGCTTCTCGGTGGCGGACAGAACCTCCAGGCGATAACTCTCCCAGGTGACCGCATCGTCCTGGACCGGGATGCGGCCAAGTTGCTCGGCAATCAGGCCGGCGGGACTCGTGATATCGGTATCGGGCTGCCATTCGAACCCGAAATGCTCGCCGATCTTTCTCATCTCGATGGAGGCGACGACGATCAGCGAGCCGTCGGCCTGGGGCCACATTTCCTCCGAGTAGGGATCGCTCTCGTCGTCGATTTCGCCGACGATCTCCTCGAGGATGTCCTCCAGCGTGACGATGCCTTCGACGCCGCCGTACTCGTCCACCACGATGGCCATGTGGCTCCGCGATTCCTGAAAGGCGCGCAGCAGGCTGACCAGCGAGCGACTCTCCGGAATCGTCAGGGCCTGGCGGACCAGGGCGCTCCAGTCAATGGCTTCACCCGGATGCTCATGAACATGGAACAGCAGCTCCTTGGCAAGCACGATTCCGGTGACGTGGTCCAGGTCGTCCGTGGTGGAGAAGGGCAGCCGGCTGTGGCCGGATTTGCGTATGGTCTCGAGGTTTTCCGCCCAGGCGCGCTCGCCGGAAATGAACTGGATGTTCTGCCGGGGCACCATGGCGTCGTGGACGCTGAGCTGTGTCAGCCGCGTGGCGCCGACGATCATGCTCGCGGTCCGGGCGCCGACGGCGCCTTCGCTTCGGGCGAGCCCGGCCAGCAACCGGATCTCCTCGGCGGAGGTGGTTGGCCGTCTCTTGTCCGGGCGCAGCGACCTGGAGACCATTTCGCTCAGCGCCACCAGCGGACGCAGCGACACGCTGAGAAACTGAATGCCCCAGGCAACGGGGCTCGCCAATTCCCTGGAGTAGGTTACGCCGAGGGTCTTCGGAATGATCTCCGTCAGCAGCAGGACGGAAATGGTGAAGACTATGGTGAAGACCCAAAGCGTTTCGGCTGCGAAAGCATCCTCGTAGCTCGCTCCGGCCACGGCGGCGCCCACGGTGTGCGCCACCGTGTTGACGATAAGGATCGCCGCGATGGGGACGTCGATCCCCCGCTTGAAGCGTTTCAGGAGATGTCCCGAACGCTTGCCGTCCTGGACCAGCGCCTCCACATCGGCGTTGCCGATGGACAGCAGCACGGACTCCATGATCGAGCAGAGGAAGGAACCTACCAGCGCCAGCGCAACGGCTATGGCGAATGTCAGCATGCAAGTCTCCGCGACTAGGGATGGATGATGAGCCGGTCGGGGGCGAACCAGCCGTGGTCTCGGGCAAATTGACTGGTCTCACCGACGTAAAGCAGCGCCGGCGATTCGACGGCGTGCGTTTCGGAAGCGTCGCCAAGTTTTTCGAGGATCGTGCAAATGACTCGCTGGTCCTTCGCCGTACCGCGTTCCACCACGGCTACGGGTGTCAGCCGATCGTAACCCCGCTCGATCAGCCGATCCGCAAGAACGGCGTATTTCGCGACCCCCATGTACAGGACCAGGGTCTGGCCCGGCGAAAAATCGGCAACCTCGGCAATGCCCCGTTCCGTGTGGCCGGTGGTGAGTACCACGGACTGGGCGGCGCCGCGCAGCGTCAGCGGGATGCCCGCGTAGCAGGCGCAGCCCTGAGCGGCGGACACGCCCGGCACCACCTGGAAGGGCAGTCCGGCTTCGACAAGCGCCTCAACCTCCTCGCCGCCGCGGCCGAAGATCATCGGATCGCCGCCCTTGAGTCGGCACACGCGCTTGCCGGCGCGGACATGGCCGATCAGGAGTGCGTTGATGTCGGGCTGCTTGATGGTTTTTTTTATTGTTTTGTTGTCCACCGAGATCTACTCGGCGTCGCGGCGCGCGAACTCGAGCACTTCCTCGCCCACCAGCCGGTCGTAAAGCACCACCTCGGCCTGACTCAGCAACTGACGGCCGCGCAGCGTGATCAGGTCCGCCCGGCCCGGCCCGGCGCCCACCAGCCAGGCTTCGCCGGTCTTGTCGGGGTGCTGCGAATGCCACTCGGCCAGCTGCCGGTCCAGCGCCGCTTCGGCCTCGGCTTCGCGGCCCGCATAAACCGATTCCGGTATCCGGCTTTCAAGCACCCACTCCCAGAATCGGCGGCGCTGGTCCAGATCGCCGATGCGGTCACGGACACGCGTCCGCCACCGACCGGCGAGCCCGGCGAACGCGCCGAGCCCCATCGGCAGCATGGACTCGATGCGGCCCTTGAGCCACCGCGCCAGAACCGGCGAACTGCCGCCGGTGGAGACGGCCACCGTCACAGGCGCACGATCGATGATCGCCGGCATGATGACGTTGCCCAGATCCGCATCGTCCACCACGTTGCAGAATCGTTTGGCCGATTCGGCGGCGCGGGCAACGGCGGCGTTCAATTTTTGGTCGGAGGTGGCCGCGATGATGAGCCAGTAGGGACGGATGTCGCCGGGACCGGCTGGAGCGCCCCCGGTTCCGGTCGGACCGTCCCCGGATTCGTCGCCGTAGTGGCCGGGCACGAACTCGCCGTCCAGATGGTGGATCTCCCCGGCTTCCCGCAGCTCCCTCAACTCGTCGTTGAGGGCGGGGCCGGCCACGGTCACTTCAGCGCCCGCGGCCAGCAGCAACCGCACCTTGCGCGCACCCACGTCGCCGCCGCCCACAACCAGGCAGCGGCGCCCGTCAAGTCGGGCAAAGAGCGGGAGATATTGCATGTAGAAAGGCTGGCACGGAAAGATGCCGGATTGCTACGGGCACTGCGCATGCCTGTCAGTCACAAGGCGCTCCGATATTACCGATAGGCGCCGGATATTGCCATTTGAAGCCTACGCACCGCCGCCGCGGTTCAGTACCATGCCGAGTATCGTCGTCGCCAACGCGATGGCGGCAATCATCACTCCCAAGGAAACCAGCAGCATCCTCGACATATTGGCCTCGAGGGCGTCAATCCGGCCCCCCAGCTTGGCAAAGCTCGTATCGATCCGGGCATTCAGTTCCACCTGCACGGCGTCGAGGTGTTCCCGGGTCCGCTGCAGTTTAGAGTCGAGGTGTTCCCGGGTCCGCTGCAGTTTAGAGTCGAAGTGTTCCCGGGTCAGCCCCAGTTCCTTGCTGAAATGTTCCCGGGTCACCAGTTGATTGACGGATTGGCCCATGATTTCGACGATGGCTTCGGCGTGTTCGACTTCAATGCCCGCCGCCTTGAGCCTGCGGGCGGCGTCCAGTGTATCAAATGCCGTGGCGGCCATGATCGGTCTCCCGCGGGCCGCTGCCGGGCGGACCGTCGCTTCGTGGAAATGAGGTGACGATAGCACCCGCGACGCGGCGTGAAACGTCCCTTTTCTGGCCGGAATGGCCAGAAAAAGGGGTGATTTTCTCTACCGGTGGCGGGCACTTTGCTGTCGCATGCCCGGCGAAGCGGGTTAGAATTTGCCCCGAACACGGTCATCGGCATGCGCCCGACGTGACCCTGAGCCAACAATGACCCTGAAGCAACTGAAATACCTGATCGGAATCGCCGACAGCGGATTGAACATCACCGCTGCCGCGAAACGCCTGTACACAAGCCAGCCCGGGATCAGCAAGCAGTTGAAGCAGCTCGAGGCCGAGCTCAGCATGCAGCTCTTCACTCGTAAGGGCAAGAGCCTCACCGCGATCACGCCGGCGGGGCACCAGGTCATCGAGCGGGCCCGCAAGATCCTGCGCGAGGTGGACAACATATCCAGTCTCGCCAGCGACCTCACCGCGGAGCAGGAGGGCACGCTCTCCATCGCCACCACGCACACGCAGGCGCGATACGTCCTGCCCGAGGTCATCAAGAGCTTCCGCAGCCGCTATCCCCGCGTCGACCTGGAGTTGCACCAGGGCACCTCGGAGCAGATCGCCGAACTGGTGGCCAACCAACAGGTGGATTTCGCCATCGCCAGCGGCGCCGAGGGCCTGTTTGCCGATCTGACGCGATTGCCGATCTATCACTGGCACCGGATCGTGCTGGCGCCCAAGCAGCATCCGCTCAGCCGCAGCGTCAAGCCGCTGGACCTGGCGACTCTCGCAGCCTACCCGCTGGTGACCTATGTGTTCAGCCTGACCGGCGAATCCTCGTTCAAGCGCGCCTTTGCCGCCCAGGACCTCGATTATCGGGTGGTGTTCACGGCGCGGGATGCCGATGTCATCAAGACCTATGTGCGCATGGGCGTGGGCGTCGGCGTACTCGCCTCCATGGCCTACGAATGCAAGGACCAGGAGGATCTCAAGGCCATCGACGCCAAGGGGCTGTTCCCGAGGATCACCACCTGGCTTGGATTCCCCCGCGACCGCGTGCTGCGCGGTTACATGGTGGATTTCATCCACCTGTTCGCGCCGGGCTACTCGCGGCGCACGATTCGCGAAGCTGCGGCGCTGGAAAGCCAGGAGCAGGTGAACGAACTGATCGGCGACGTGATCCTGCCCGAGCGGGGCGGTTGCGAGGACGATACGGCGGCCGCGGCCTGAAGAGTTGCCTGTGCGACGGGCTCGCTGAGCTGACACACAGGAAAATTGACACGTATTATGTGCGCACATAGTATGTGCTAAATGAACATCACGCTATCCGTAAACGAGCAGGTCGTCGCCGAGGCTCGAAGAATAGCCGCGCTTCGGGGAACGAGCCTGAATCAACTCGTTCGCGACTATCTCCATCGATTGACTCAGCGAGAAAACCCCGAGCAAACGCTCGTGGAGTTGCAAGCCCTCTGGGACGAGGAGACTTATTCCTCAACCGGACCCTGGACGCGTGATGAACTTCATGAGCGCACGTGAGTTCATCGACACGAACGTGCTTGTCTACGCACACGATGACCGCCATCCGGCCAGGCAGGCTGCTGCCCGCGAGCTGATTGCCCGGCTCATGCGCGAACGGCGAGGCGTGCTCTCGCTACAGGTGCTGCAGGAATTCTATTCGGCGGCGACGCGCAAGCTGTCCATGTCAGGCGAAGCGGCGAAGGCGCGAATCATCCACTATATCCAGTTCGAGGTAATTACACTCGCCCCGGCGGATGTCCTCGCCGCGATCGACCTGCAAAGGTTGCACCGCTGGTCGTTCTGGGATTCCCTCATTGTCCGCGCCGCGCTGAAAGGCACTTGCGCACGGTTGCACACCGAAGACATGCACTCGGGACAAGTCATCGAGACGGTCAGAATTCACAATCCTTTCGCTGTTCATCAGGATTGAAGCCCGGCCGCGGCGGGGGGTTCTGGAACGTACTGGCTACGATCCGTTGGCCAGCTCGAATCCTTCATCCAGCCAGCCGGTGATTCCGCCGATCATTTCCTTTACCGGGTAACCGAGCCGGGCGAGACGCACCGCGGCCTTGTTGGCGCCGTTGCAGTGCGGTCCGGCACAATAGACCACGAAGGTCGAATCCGGTGCGAATGAGCGCATCCGTTCGCCAGTGATCCGAGCGTGCGGCAGGTTGATCGCTCCATCGACGTGTCCTTTGGCGAAGGCCTCCGGCGAGCGCACGTCCAGAAGCACGAAGTCCGTGGCTCCGCCAGCCAGGGACGCGTGCACATCCCAGCAATCGGTCTCGAATCCAAGCCGGGCTTCGAAGTGGGCCAGAGCGTCGGCGGACGCGGCGGCCGGTGTCTCTGTTACCAATGATGTCATATTGAATCGTTCCTTCGATTTGGTTCGCGACCGGAAGCGCGCCGGTCTGGGCATTCGCCACTATAAGCATTCTCCGGACAGGTGCTCAATAGCAGTTGCGAACAGACTGGCGCCATTGGCGGCCTGAACCGACCGATGGGCGCCGATAGACGGCCTGCGCCACGAAATCTCTGCTGACCGCTGATCAGTGACGTTTGAACTAGACGTTCGCCAGATCGATCTCGTGCAGGCCGCACTCCCGCTTCAGGCCACCGAACCGGGTCTCGTCGATGTGTCCGACCTCGTGGACCGGCCGCGTCGAGTGCCGGTCGCCGATGGAAATGTAGCCTTTCGCCCACAGCGGGTGATAGGGGAGTTTGCGCCTGCGGAGGTAGCGGCCCACGTCGCGGTCGGTCCAGTCGGCAATGGGATGGACTTTCCAGCGCTCGCCGGCGATGGTCAGGAAGGGGATGTTCGCGCGCGAACCGGACTGCCGGCGCCGCAGGCCCGCGAACCAGGTGCCGGCTCCCAGGTCCCGCAGGGCGCGGCGCATGGGTTCCACCTTGTTGGTCTGGTTGTAGGCTTCGATTCCCTCCAGTCCCTCTTCCCACCGCCGGCCGAAACGGGCCTCCTGCCAGGCCGGCGAAATCGCGCTTCGATAGATCTTCAGATTCAGGTTCAGCCGCTCGCTGAGTTGATCGGCAAACCGGTACGTCTCGGGGAACAGGTAGCCGGTGTCCACGAGAATGACCGGGATCCCGGGCGCGGCCTGCGCCAGAAGATGCAGCGAAACGGCGGCCTGGGCGCCGAAGCTGGAGCTCAGGACATGGTTACCCGGCAACCGTTCCAGCGACCAGTCCACACGCTCCTCGGCCGTCATGCGGGAGAACTCCCGCTCACAATGGGCGAGCGCGGCCTTGCGGCTTTCGTGCTCGTCGTACGCAATCGACAGGGGATTACGTGGAAACAGGTCTGTCGCTATGGCGTTCATTTCGTTCGCTATCTCGTGGGAACGCGACGGTAATGCAAGTGCGGCGGAAGGTGAACGACCAAGAATTCATGCCTCGATGCCGAGGACGCATAAGTTACGCAATTTTGGAATAGGCAAATTCCCCTGGCTTCTTTGCTGCCTGGCTGTCCGTCCTTGCCAGGCCCGAATTCGCACCCGGTCCGAGCGACATTCACACCCGATCCGGCCGTCCTGAAGCGGGCAACTGGCGCCGAAAATGAAACCGCTTACACTTTTTCGTGCAAAAACCACACAAAGGTGTTGACGAACGCCCCAAAGACGAGTAAATTCCGCAAATGAAACCGCTTACATTTTTCTCGCTGCATGGGTGGGAAATTAAAAATCACTAGCCGGGGCGGGTTGCGGTAGTTCACATCGGCGTAGTGGAGGAGAGCTTCAAGGTGGCAGCAAAGGTATTCAGAAAGTCTCCGGTTGCAATGGCAGTTTCGCTCGCAATGACCGGTGGGGCGGCGTATGCACAGCAGGCGGGACCGGGTGCGCAACCGATGGAAGAGGTCGTGGTGACGGGTATCCGCCAGAGCCTGAGGGCCTCCATGGACCTCAAGCGTGGCGCGGACGGGGTCGTGGACGCCATCACGGCTGAAGACATCGGCGATTTTCCCGACAGCAACCTGGCGGAATCCCTGCAGCGGATTACGGGGGTTTCAATCGACCGGGAGCGGGGCGAAGGCAAGAGTGTTACGGTTCGCGGCTTCGGGCCGGCGTTCAATCTGGTCCTGTTGAATGGACGGCAGATGCCGACAGCGGATGGACTCAACAGATCATTCGATTTCGGCAATCTCGCCTCGGAAGGCATCTCCGCTGTGGAAGTCTACAAGAGCGGCCAGGCGGATGTGCCGACCGGCGGCATCGGTTCCACCCTGAATATCCGTACGACCCGACCGCTGGAAGCTCCCGGCATGAATTTCACCGCGGCCGCGAGTGGATTGACCGACCAGTCGACCGTGAAGGGCGACTCCTTTACGCCGGAAATTTCAGCCCTGTTTTCCAATACATTCGCAGACGACCGCGTCGGCATCGCGCTGAGCGCCGTGCGGCAGGACCGGAACAACGGCGCCAATACCGCCAGCGTTGGAGGTTGGCGGACCTTTCCAGGAAATACGGACAACTGCTGGTGCGGCATCGGTCCATCCGAGTGGGGAGGCATTCCGCCTCATACCGATCCCAACCAGCAGAATCGGCCCGGAGAAGGCGACCTCTATTCGGTGCCGCAGAGTATTGGCTATGAACTGGCTGAGTACGACCGTGTTCGAACCAACGGTCAGTTAACGTTGCAGATGCAGGCGACGGATAGTCTGCGGGCGACACTGGACTACACGTTTTCGGAAGTCGAGCTGACGAGGACATACAGCAATTTGTCGGCCTGGTTCAATTTCGGCGCCCAGGAAACGCTCTGGACGGATGGGCCACAGGCAAGCCCACTGACGTACACCGAGAACCTGGCCGGGTCCGACTATTCCATGGGAGGTGGCGAGGATGCGTGGCGTACGCAGAACGGGTCCACGGGATTGAACCTGCTCTGGGATGTCTCAGACCGGTTTACGCTGGAGTTCGATCACCACAGTTCGAACGCGAAGCGCGCCCCCAACAGTCCTTTTGGCGACTCGTCCCTTCTTTCGCCCGCGTCATTTACCCGCGACAGGCCCACGGGATACTGTGGCGAACACCTCCCCGTACTGGTGGTGGG